>NZ_JAOWDM010000084.1:0-73678 GCF_030334645.1 Citrobacter sp. Cc139 | reverse complement strand
GCGCAGCGCCACCCGACAAACCCACTAGCTGAACAGTCCAACCAGCGCCGCGCACAGCACTGCGGCAACCGCAGTTTGTGGCGTATGGCTTTCGACCGCACCGCTCGACAGCAGATTAATCATTGATTCCAGCATGATGACTTCTCCCCGTTAGCCGGGCACGATCATACTTAACTCATCGGAACAGTAAAGCGCAAAATAGCAGCTATTTGCGCTCAATTATCAATCTTTACACAGCGACCGATCGTCACTCCATTCCGAGTTCTTTTAACTTACGCGTCAAGGTATTACGGCCCCAGCCGAGCAAACGCGCTGCTTCCTGTTTATGCCCCTGGGTATGACGCAGCGCGGTGGTCAACAGCGTGCGTTCCATCTCTGGTTGAGCTTCAGAAAGCAAGTTTTGATGACCGGAACGTAATGCCCGGTCTGCCCACTGCGCTAACAGCGTTGCCCAACTGTCCGGCTGCATAGTGGACGGCGCGTCTGGCACGCTGGTTTCAAAAAGCTCGGTCGGCAAGTCCTGAATCAATACTTCCTGTCCGGCAGCCATGACGGTTAACCAGCGGCAGGTGTTTTCAAGCTGGCGTACATTGCCCGGCCAGGCCAGACGCGTAAGCGCTGCCTCGGTTTCGGGATGTAATTGCTTGGCTTCCACCCCCAGCTCGCGGGCCGCTTCCTGCAGGAAATGACGTGCCAGGCGAGGGATGTCTTCCCGACGTTCACGCAGCGGGGGCAAATGAACGCGTATGACGTTCAGGCGGTGGAATAAATCCTCACGGAATTTGCCTTCCTGTACGCGCAGTTCCAGATTCTGATGCGTGGCGGCGATGATGCGTACATCCACTTTCACCGGCGCATAACCGCCCACACGGTAAAACTGTCCATCGGCTAATACGCGCAATAAACGCGTTTGCACGTCCAGCGGCATATCGCCGATTTCGTCGAGGAACAGCGTACCACCGTCAGCCTGCTCAAAACGCCCCTGACGAATGGTATTTGCCCCGGTAAACGCCCCTTTCTCATGACCGAACAGTTCAGACTCGATCAAATCTTTCGGGATAGCCGCCATGTTCAGCGCGATAAACGGCGCTTTGACGCGTGGGCTGTGGCGGTGTAGGGCATGAGCGACCAGCTCTTTACCAGTCCCAGACTCACCATTAATCAATACGCTGATTGAAGAACGCGAAAGCCGGCCAATAATGCGAAAAACATCCTGCATCGCCGGCGCTTCGCCAATGATGTCGGTCGTTGGACCGTGGATTTGTACATTACGCGGCTGCTGCTGTTCCTGATAATGACTGATGGCGCGTTCGACCAGCGCCACAGCTTCGTCAATATCAAAAGGTTTGGGCAGATAATCAAACGCCCCTTGCTGGTAGGCGCTGACGGCGGCATCCAGATCGGAATGCGCCGTCATTATGATGACCGGAAGCATCGGATGACGCTGTTTGATCTGTTTTAACAGGGTCAGACCATCCATACCCGGCATGCGAATGTCTGACAACAGCACGTCCGGTGTTTTGCTGGTCAGTGCATCCAGTACCTCTTTACCGCTTTCAAATGCGGTACAGCTCAGACCAGCTCCTGCGAGCGCACGTTCTAGCACCCAACGGATGGAACTATCGTCATCAACGACCCAGACTATTCCTCGTTGCATAAACGTCACCTTTATTTCCTGATAGGCAGGTAAACCGAGAACTCGGTATGACCCGGCCAACTGGTAAATTCAATTTTGCCGGAATGCTGATCAATTAAATTACGGGCGATGGATAATCCAAGGCCGGTACCGCCCTCGCGACCGCTGACCATTGGGTAGAACAGCGTGTCCTGCAAATGAGGGGGAATACCCGGGCCGTTATCCTCAACATCGATCCGCGCCGCCAGACGGTAACGCACGCCGTGCAGCGTGAGCTGAAACGCAGTGCGGGTACGCAGGACGATCTCGCCGCCTTCCGGCCCTAACGCTTGCAGGGCATTGCGCACGATATTCAGCAGGACCTGTTCTATCTGGTCCGGGTCGTGCAATAACTCAGGCAGGCTCGGATCGTAATCACGAATTAGCGTAACGTTTTCTGGCACTTCCATCGAAACCAGCGCCACCACACGCTCGGCCACTTTGTGAATACTTTCCGTGATATGCATGCCCGGTTGTTGCGGTCCTAACAGACGGTCGACCAGATTACGCAGGCGGTCGGCCTGCTCAATAATAACTTTGGTATATTCGGTCAGCGCCGGGTCCGGGAGCGCTTTACTGAGAAGCTGCGCCGCGCCGCGTAAACCGCCCAACGGGTTTTTAATTTCATGCGCCAGACCGCGTACCAGATCGCGGGCGGCAATTTGCTGGGCATGCTGGAGCTGTTCCTGACTCAGACGGCGCTGGTTATCCATTGGCGCCATCTCCAGCAGGATAAGCCCATCAGGCAGCCTCTGGGCGGTGACAGAGAGGATATGCGAGTGGCTGTCTATCACCAGCGTCACTTCGTTATCCGTAAAGCCCTGACCAGCTTCCAGGCTCTCACGCATCAGTCCGATGTTTAACGAAAAATAACTCAACAGATCGGGCAGCGGTGTACCAAACAGTTTGCGGGAGCTTTGGGCGAGCAGTTGTTGCGCCGCCGGGTTGGCGTAATGTATCGACAGCTCATCGTCGACGAGTAAGATGCTATTGATTAAAGAATTGAGGATCTGCCCAGCATCGGGCAGCGTGCCGGTTGCCATTCAGCAGTCTCCTGAAAAGTGTTGCACCATTTTAGTGCATTATAGCTTTTTATGGATAAAAAGCGCGAGAAAGCAGGTTGTTAGTGGAGAAAAAAGCCCATCCTGGGATGGGCTACAGATTGCTGACAAACCGTGATGCCGGATGGCGGCTTCGCCTTATCCGGCCTACAAGGTGGTTGCCCGGTAGGTCCGATAAGGTTGCGCCATCGGGCATCGTAATGTTTGCCATCAACCTCAAACCTGTCAGAAACAGGCTAAAGTTTCCACGGCAACTCAAACGATTAAACGCTGTAGTACAGCTCAAACTCTACCGGGTGCGGCGTCATGCGCACACGGTCATCTTCTTCACGACGCAGCGCAATGTACGCATCGATCGCTTCATTGGTGAACACGCCGCCTGCAGTCAGGAACTCGCGGTCCAGATCCAGTTCTTTCAGTGCTTCTTCCAGAGAACCTGCAACCTGTGGGATCTCCTTCGCTTCTTCAGGCGGCAGGTCGTACAGGTTTTTGTCCATCGCTTCACCCGGGTGGATCTTGTTCTTAATACCGTCAAGACCCGCCATCAGCAGCGCGGCGAAGCACAGGTACGGGTTAGCAGCCGGGTCCGGGAAGCGCACTTCGATACGACGCGCTTTCGGAGAAGCCACTACCGGAATACGGATAGAAGCAGAACGGTTACGGGCAGAGTAAGCCAGCATTACCGGCGCTTCGTAACCCGGGACCAGACGCTTGTAGGAGTTGGTGGTCGGGTTCGCCAGGGCGTTGATCGCTTTAGCGTGTTTGATAACGCCGCCGATGTAGTACAGCGCCTGCTCAGACAGACCCGCATATTTGTCACCGGAGAACAGGTTTACGCCGTTCTTGGACAGGGACATGTGGCAGTGCATGCCGGAACCGTTATCGCCAAACATTGGTTTTGGCATAAAGGTCGCGGTTTTACCGAAACGGTGAGCGACGTTGTGAACCACATATTTGTAGATCTGAATTTCGTCCGCTTTTTTGGTCATGGTGTTGAAGCGGGTCGCGATTTCGTTCTGACCAGCAGTCGCTACTTCGTGGTGATGCGCTTCAACGACCAGGCCCATTTCTTCCATGATCAGACACATGGTAGAACGGATGTCCTGAGAAGAATCTACCGGAGGAACCGGGAAGTAACCGCCTTTCACGCCCGGACGGTGACCTTTGTTACCACCTTCGTATTTGGTGGAGGAGTTCCATGCGCCCTCGATATCATCGATAGCCACGTGGGAACCGGAAATGGACGCGCCGAAACGGATGTCGTCAAACAGGAAGAACTCTGGCTCTGGTCCGAACAGAACGGTGTCTGCGATGCCGGTAGAACGCAGGTACTCTTCAGCGCGTTTAGCGATGGAACGCGGGTCGCGGTCGTAGCCCTGCAGCGTACCGGGTTCCAGGATATCACAACGGATGATCAGGGTGGACTCTTCATAGAACGGGTCAATGAGTGCAGTAGACGCATCTGGCATCAGAACCATGTCTGATTCGTTAATGCCTTTCCAGCCACCGATTGAGGAGCCGTCAAACATTTTGCCTTCTTCAAAGAATTCGGCATTTACCTGATGAGCAGGAATAGTGACGTGCTGTTCTTTACCTTTAGTATCAGTGAAGCGCAAATCAACAAACTTCACTTCGTGTTCGTTCAGCATCGTCAAAACGTGTTCAGCGGACATACTTACTCTCCCGGATTGGTCATGGTCGTCGTGGTAACGAAGTCTTCAATTCTGCAAAAAATTGGCCGTGTCGCCGTAAAAAAGATAAAGCGAAATCTGTGCCAACTTTTAAATTGCCCCTAAAAGGCGTTATCATGCGCACTATCGTGCAAAGGGGCTGCACCATGAAGGATGTATTGCACCATTATAGTGCTTTAATGTGAACATTAAGCACCATATTGGTGCAACGCACTCCAGATTACCCCTTTTAACGCTCCGTGAATGTGATCACAAAGAAACTCTGCAATACTTGTTTGCGGAGGATGTTTGTGATCCTGTTTTGTACTGCGATTAATCCGTGTACAATAACGCGCTATTTCTAAAATGCCTGAGGCAAAGTTGTGATCGAAAATTTGCGTAACATCGCCATCATCGCGCACGTAGACCATGGTAAAACGACCCTGGTAGACAAGCTGCTCCAACAATCCGGTACGTTCGATGCACGTGCTGAAACCCAAGAGCGCGTGATGGACTCCAACGATTTGGAGAAAGAGCGTGGGATTACCATCCTCGCTAAAAACACCGCTATCAAATGGAATGACTACCGTATCAACATCGTTGACACCCCGGGGCACGCCGACTTCGGTGGTGAAGTTGAACGTGTAATGTCCATGGTCGACTCCGTGCTGCTGGTGGTGGATGCAATGGATGGTCCGATGCCGCAGACGCGCTTCGTGACCAAAAAAGCCTTTGCCCATGGCCTGAAGCCAATTGTTGTTATCAACAAAGTTGACCGTCCTGGCGCGCGCCCTGACTGGGTTGTTGATCAGGTATTCGACCTGTTCGTTAACCTCGACGCTACCGACGAACAGCTGGACTTCCCGATCGTTTACGCTTCCGCGCTGAACGGTATCGCAGGTCTGGATCACGAAGATATGGCGGAAGACATGACTCCGCTGTATCAGACCATCGTTGATCGCGTACCGGCTCCGAACGTAGACCTTGACGGCCCGCTGCAGATGCAGATCTCTCAGCTGGACTACAACAACTACGTTGGCGTTATCGGTATCGGCCGCATCAAACGCGGTAAAGTTAAACCGAACCAGCAGATCACTATCATTGATAGCGAAGGCAAAACCCGCAACGGTAAAGTCGGTAAAGTTCTGACCCACCTGGGTCTGGAACGTATCGAGAGTGATATTGCCGAAGCAGGCGATATCATCGCGATCACCGGTCTGGGCGAACTGAACATCTCCGACACCATCTGCGACCCGCAGAATGTCGAAGCGCTGCCGGCTCTGTCCGTTGATGAACCGACCGTAACCATGTTCTTCTGCGTAAACACCTCTCCGTTCTGTGGTAAAGAAGGTAAATATGTTACCTCTCGTCAGATCCTTGACCGCCTGAACAAAGAGCTAGTGCACAACGTTGCGCTGCGCGTTGAAGAAACCGAAGATGCGGATGCGTTCCGTGTGTCCGGTCGTGGTGAGCTGCACCTGTCTGTTCTGATCGAAAACATGCGTCGTGAAGGTTTCGAAATGGCGGTTTCCCGTCCGAAAGTTATCTTCCGCGAAATCGATGGCCGTAAACAAGAGCCGTTCGAAAACGTAACGCTGGACGTTGAAGAGCAGCATCAGGGTTCTGTGATGCAGGCTCTGGGTGAGCGTAAAGGCGATCTGAAAAACATGAATCCAGATGGCAAAGGCCGCGTACGTCTTGACTACGTGATCCCAAGCCGTGGTCTGATCGGCTTCCGTTCAGAATTCATGACCATGACCTCCGGTACCGGTCTGCTGTATTCCACCTTCAGCCACTACGACGACGTTCGTGCGGGTGATGTGGGTCAGCGTCAGAACGGCGTACTGATCTCCAACGGCCAGGGTAAAGCAGTTGCGTTCGCACTGTTCAGCCTGCAGGACCGCGGTAAGCTGTTCCTGGGTCACGGTGCTGAAGTTTACGAAGGCCAGATCATCGGTATTCACAGCCGCTCTAACGACCTGACCGTAAACTGCCTGACCGGTAAGAAACTGACCAACATGCGTGCGTCCGGTACTGACGAAGCAACGGTTCTGGTTCCGCCGGTTAAGATGACTCTGGAGCAGGCTCTGGAATTCATCGATGACGACGAACTGGTAGAAGTGACTCCAACCTCTATCCGTATCCGTAAGCGTCACCTGACTGAAAACGATCGTCGCCGTGCAATGCGTGGCGCGAAAGAAGAGTAATTAACGCTCTTTCTCAGGTAAGCATAAAAAAGCCGCTGGTTATCAGCGGCTTTTTTTTATCTTGGGAGCATCAGAAGAAATACTTTGCCCCAATACGAATCTGATTTTGCTCGCGATGATAAGGTTCCACATTGCGATCTAACCAGCGTAACTCCAGATAGGGTAGCCAGTGTTCATTGATACGATACTTAAAGGTATTTGTAATTTCCCAGTGATGATCTTTTCCGTTACTGCTGTTGAAGTCATTGACTCGTATAAAATAGTGCGGCTCAAAGGTATAGGAAAACTTATCAGTGATAGTAAAATTCCAGTAGTTACCTATTTCATAGGTATCGTTATTATCCTGATCACCGTTTAGATCGGTTGAACTGTAGTTATTATGGTTATAACGATTACGCACGGTAAGATTAAACCACGGGGTAAATTTATAGTTAACATCCAGGTAGGCAGCGCCACCGGAACCCGTACTCTTATCGTTGATCAACCCACCGGGCTGGATAGTTAATTTATCCGTCGGTTTAAATAAAGGATACCAACCTTCTATTTCGTTATAGCCGTGTTTTAACTCATCTTTGCGTTGCATGGTGTAGGTGTTGGTGAGCATGATACCTGCGCCCATATCGGAGTTATAGCCAACGCGCATCATCACTTCTATCTGATCGGATGCCAGATTATATGCCTCGCGGTTCTCGACATAGGCGCCTGCAAAAACAGAAGTAGACATAACAGAGGATAAGAGAATTAGTGTTGTTAACTTTTTCATAATAAATCCATTTTTTAAGCGTAGGGAGGCCGCCATCCATTAAGATGGAATAAGCGGCAATTATTTTTATACGTTTACAGCAGAGGTATTATTTTTAGTGGTGACAAGATCCGCTTGAGTGTTGTTTTTCTTCCGTTGGCTGATTTCCTCAATAATAAAAGCAAAACGCGTTTCATTGAGTTTATAAAATAAACCCATCGTGAATGCAGCGATAATAGCCAGCCCGCAAGGCCACAGAAAAATAAGCTGACGCAGGCCAAGCAGGGTGGCATCGCTCTGGGTTATGTTGGGAATATAACCGATTTGCGTCAGCATGATGCCTGGCAGGAAGCCCGCGAGCGCAGCGGAAATTTTGCGAGAAAAGGTATAACCCGTATACACCGAACCTTCCGCGCGGATCCCCGTTTTCCATTCGCCATAATCGACCGTATCCGGAACCAACGCCCAGTTCAGGCTGTTGACGAATGCTGTCCCGAAGAAGGCCATACAGGAGAATGTTACGAACAAAAATGACGTACTGCCCCAGAAAAAGTTCAGAACATCACCGACAGCCCATAATGCCAAACCGCCGAGATAAACCTGCTTTTTACCGAAGCGTTTCACGGTCGCGGGAACCAGCAGCACGCCGACCAGAATGCATCCCATGCTGAAAAAACCCATCCACGACAGCAGATGAATATCATTGAGCACGTACTGGGTGTAATACACCTGGATTGCCAGTTTGATGTTGAATGCGGCCAGTGTACACAGGTTGGCGACACACAGCACCAGCAGCGGGGGATTACGGAAAATGGCACAGAATGATTTGAGAATGCTGGGCTTATGGTGATCCGGCACGATTTCGATATAACGTTCTTTCACACCGCTAAAGCACCACCACATGCTGAACAGCCCGCAGACTGAAAAGATCAATGCGGCAATCAGATAACCCAATGAGGGGGAACTGACAAACAGCGCCTGAATCGGCATAAAGCCAACGGTACACAATAGCAGACCCATGGTTGCGCCGCCCTGACGCCAGGCGGCGAGCTGAGCGCGTTCATGTGGGTTTTTCGTGATAGCTGGCACCATCGCGCCGTAGGAGCAGTTCATCAGGCTATAGAACAGACCAAACAGCATAAACAGCACCGTCGCCAGCCCGGTTTTCACCGTGAGCGTAAAATCTGTCGCTAAAAACTGCGCGCTGGCAACGATTGCGACAGGGAATGACGCATATAAAATAAAGGGTCTGAATTTTCCTTTTGTGCCAATATTTCGCCTTGAATCCAGCAATACACCGGTCAGCATATCGGTAAAGGCGGTGAAGAACTTCGCCACCAGAAAGATAATCCCACCGTAATATGCAGGCATCCCTAGTTCATCGGTATAAAATTTAAGCAGATACAGCGTGCCGATACACAGCATCAAATTTGAGCCGAAGTCACCCACTCCGTAGGCGAATTTTTCACGCAGGCTCAGTTTTAGCGTTAGCGGATCATGAAAAGACATAATCGCTCCTCAATAGCGCCCCGTAGAGCGCTATTCATTATTATCAAACGGGTTGTTTACGTGCTTCTATCTCTTCAACGATGCGGACATACATCTTTTCGTTGAGATTGTAGAAACAGCCCATTGCCACGATGGTGATAACTGCCAGGGCACACGGATAAATAAAGATAAGCTGCCGCAAACCTTCGACCGTGCTCGCAGATTGCATCACGTTGGGGACGTAGCCGATTTGCGTCAGCATCCAGCCAGGGAAGAAGCCTGCCAGCGCCTGTGAAACTTTACGGAAGAAGGTGAAGCCAGTGTATACCGTGCCTTCAGAGCGTACGCCGGTACGCCATTCGCCATATTCCACCGTATCGGAGACCAGCGCCCAGTTCAGACTATTAACGAAGGCTGAGCCGAAGAACGCCAGACAAGAGAAGGCGACAAAGCTGACTGAGCCACCGCCAAGGAAGTAGTTAAGCAGATCGCCCGCGACCCAAATCAGCAATCCGCCAATATAAACCTTCTTCTTACCAAAACGTCTGACCATCCCAGGCATCAGGAAGACGCCAATGAAGATACAGCCCATGCTGAAAAAACCCATCCAGGAAAGGAGGATCGGATCGTTCAGTACGTACTGGGTGTAATAGACCTGAATCGCCAGCTTGACGTTGAATGCGCCCAGCGTGCAAAGGTTGGCAATGCACAGAATAAATAGCGGGCGGTTACCGGCGATGGCGCGGAAGGATTGCAGCAATCCCGGTTTTTGCGCGGCATCCACGGGTTTCACTTCCACGTAGCGTTCTTTTACACCGGCATAGCACAACCACATGAATAACAGGCCAAACAGCGAAAACAACGTGGCTGCGAAAATATAAGCCAGCTGTGAATTGCCTTCGATCAGGTTCATTACCGGTACAAAGCCGACGGTGCACAGCAGCAGCCCGAGAGTTGCGCCTCCTTGTCGCCAGGCGGCCAGCGACGCGCGTTCGTCCGGGTTTTTCGTGATTGCAGGCACCATCGCGCCGTAAGAGCAGTTCATCATGCTGAAGAACAGCCCGTACAGCATAAACAGCACCGTTGCCATGACCGTTTTACCGGTGACTTCAAACGGTGTACCGACAAAGTTGGCAATCGCCAGCAAGGTAACCGGAAATGCGGCATAAAGGACGAATGGACGGAATTTTCCTTTCGGGCCGATTTTGCGGCGCGAATCGAGCATAATCCCGGTGCCCATATCGGTAAACGCGGTAAAAAACTTGGCGATAAGGAAAATGATACCGCCATAAGTTCCCGGTAAACCAAGGACATCAGTATAAAACTTGAGTAAATAGAGCGTACCAATGTCCAGCAGGATATTGGAGCCTAAATCACCCATCCCATAGGCGAGTTTTTCTTTGAACGGCAAGCGTAGGGTTGCCGGATTAGAGGAAGTCTGACTCATTATTATTCTCCATGTGCCCGCGAGTTGCCCCGCGGGCGAGCCGTGTTAGATGTTGCGTAAAGTGGCAAACAGTGATGCCCATTCACTCTTCGCGCGATAAAACACCGGAGGCTGGCCAATAGGCGCATCCACGGTAATTTCACCCCCCTGGTAAGTTTCCCCGGTCCAGACGTTGATCCAGCTATCCTCTGGCAGATACAGCGTCCAGTCGCTGCGTCCCTGTTCGTGAACTGGCGCTACCAGCAAATCTTGTCCCAGCAGGTACTGATACTTCAGGGTGTAAGTACGCGCATCGTCTTCGTAATGCAGGAACAGCGGGCGCATCACCGGCAGACCGGTGGCGCTGTTTTGCGCGACGGCCTGTTTGAGATACGGCTTCAGGGTGGTGAAGACGGTGGTCATGCGGGCAAAGTGGGCAATGGTTTCTACATCGCCATCAAACTGCCAGTTATCGCCCGGGCGGTTACCTTCATGGGTGCGCATCATCGGGGTGAAGGCGCTGAAATCACACCAGCGTAGCAACAGCTCTTTGCTGCGTTTCATGTCAAACAACGTGGTGTAACCACCGATATCGCTGTGGTGCAGACCGTGGCCGGTCATCGCCAGCGACAGCGCGGCAGGAACGACCGAGGCCAGACCATCGTCGAGGCTCCAGTCAACGTTCTGATCGCCCGCCCACATCATGGTGGAGTATTTCTGGCTGCCGGTGTAGCCCGCACGCATAAAGAACAGGATCTCGCCGAGCTTGCCGGTCTCCTGTAGCGCTTCGTAGTTACATTTCGCCCACAGTGCGGGCCACGCGTTATGCATAATTTCGGCGCTGACGCCGTTGTGCAGGTAAGTGTCGGTTGGCAGGTATTCGCCAAAGTCGGCCATCCAGCCGCCGCAGCCCAGCGCGATCATGTTCTTTTTGATCACTTCTTTGAACCAGCCGTAAGCTTCGGGGTTGGTCAGATCGACTACGCCGCCATAAAACTCGCCGAACTCAACCAGATAGTCATCGCCAGAAGCATCTTTCGCCAGATAACCGTGTTTGGCTGCTTCAGCGCAGAGATCTTTGTCGCTGGCGACGTACGGGTTGATATAGGAGAGGAACTGCACGCCTTCTTCTTTCCACTGCTTAATACGACTGTCCAGTTGCGGGTAGTTGTCGCTGTTCCATTTCCAGTTCCACATCACGCGTTTACCAAAGGAGGTCATGCGGATCCCGGACCAGTCCTGTGCCCAGATGCCGTTAACTTTCACGCCAGCGTTACGCATGGTGTCCAGTTTGTTCTGGCAAATCTCAGTCCCGCCCTGAATGCCCAGCGTGACGCCGTCGTAAATCCAGTCCGGCAGCTCCGGCTGGCGGCCTAACAGTGCGGTTAATTTCTCCAGCAGGGAGATGTACGTGTCAGCGCACTCAAAGCGCAGGCTGGTTTTATCCTCCCACAACGCCAGTTCGTGATACTCCGGCGCGCTGAAGTCGAAATTCATATAGCAGCTGTTATCAACGTGGCAATAATACTTCTGCGTACTGACAAAGGTGGGTTGTGGGAAGAAGGTCCAGTAGTAGTCACCGCCAGCATTTTCTTTGCAGTCGGCCTGCCAGGTGACATAGCTTTTTTTGTTGCGGCCCACGCCCTGTTCGCTGGTCCACAGTGGGAATGGCTTACCGCGCAAATCGAAATAAGAGAACTGTTCGCCGCAGCCGTAAATATGGTCGTCTGGGTTAGCGGCCAGACGCAGCCAGATACGGTTATGGCTGCGTTCCTCGTTATGAAGGTCGAGCTTCAAACGACCCTGTTCATCGGTAGAGATGTGCAGCGTGGCGTTGATAGTATTACCGCGGCTGAAATCTACCCGCCAGCCTTCAGGAGACTCGCTTACCGTGGCGTCGGTCAGGGCAATCTTCTCATTGAGCTTGTCTTTAATGCTGAAGTTACCGCGGAACATATCAATGTCGGCAACGCCAGCGCCAATCCACAGGCAAGGGGTCTCTGCGCTGTGACGTAAGATCGGGCGCTGGTGGTACGTCAGTGTAAATCCATTTTGTAACGTCGTCAGTTCTAATGCGGTGGACCGTTGTTGTAGCGAATTCATTTTCGTCTCCGTAAAAATAGGGTATTTCGGTAATTTGTCGGAAATCTGTTATTCACTGCCGATTAAAAAATGCATTTGATGCGTTTCTCCGGGCGCGAGATGAATCAGGCTAATCCCGGAGTTAAAGGCGTCGGGCGGGCAGGTCATCGGTTCTACCGCCAGGCCGCGGCGTGCTAATTTTTCGCCGGTATACACCTGCAGCCAGGGCTGGTGGCTGCGCAGGTATGTGGATATCTTTTGTGTTGGGCAGGTCAGTCTGACTTCCCACTCAGCCTCAGGCTGCAAGCTCCTGAATGTATGATCGAGAGTGGTTTGCGCGATTAAGCGCGGCGTTGTGAAATTGCGTTCATCACACATTTCTGCACTCATCGGGAGCGTTAATTCGCAGCTATCGATGGGTTGCAAATTGCAGGTCAGGTAGGGATGTGCTCCCGCGCCATACGGTGCAGTTTCATCGCCCACATTCTGGGTACGAATTAAGACGTGCAGTCCGCGGGGAGCATCCAGCCGGTAAATCACCTCTGAATACAGCGCGAAGGGATAACCATAAGAAGGCGGTAGAAAAATCGTCAGCGACACTTCCGTGTTCGACAGTTGGTTAATCTGCCAGTCGCGCCAGGCCAGTAATCCATGAATGGCGGTATGCGAAACAGGGTCGTTAACGGCAAGCTGATAGGTCTTGCCGTTATGTTGATAGCAGCCGTCTGCAACGCGGTTTGGCCAGGGAATTAACACTTTTCCCAAATGCGCCAGCGGCATCTCTTCCGGCTTATGTGGAATAACGACGTGACGCCCACGGTGCGTCAATTCTGCTAACCCAGCGCCAACCGTGACGATTTTCGCCTGGTAATGGCCAGCCTGAAGATGAAGGGTTTTTCCACCGCTATGCATGACTGCTCACCTCGTGACTTATTTGGCGTTGATATCCAGCAGACCGGCTGCCACCGCCGGAGCAAGACCCGGAGCCAGCGGCAAACGTGGGATCACGAGGCAGTGCAGCAGATGGTAAATATCCTGCTTACCGTCCCAGACTTTGGTAGTTACCTTGTTATCGGTATCCAGCTCCTGCCACCATGAACCGGTCTCGTAGTCCATCAGATACGTGATGCAGTAATCCCACCACTTCTGATACCAGGCTTCGTACTGGCTGTCGCCAGTGAGGGTGTAGAGGGCGTAAGCGGTGCCCATGGCCTCGACTATCGGCCAACGCACTCTTTCACGCACGATGGGTTTTCCGTCCCAGTCCACCGAGTAGACAAAGCCGTCTGCGCCGTCCGGCGCCCAGGCATCGCGGATAGTGGCGTGGAACAGACCCTTAGCATCTTCCAGCAACCAGG
This sequence comes from Citrobacter sp. Cc139, assembly GCF_030334645.1. Taxonomy (NCBI): domain Bacteria; kingdom Pseudomonadati; phylum Pseudomonadota; class Gammaproteobacteria; order Enterobacterales; family Enterobacteriaceae; genus Citrobacter; species Citrobacter sp. Cc139. Next base: position 59,969 of record NZ_JAOWDM010000084.1, on the reverse strand, counting down.
TGGGAGGCGTTTCAAAGCGGGCCTCCAGCGCGGCATGCAGATGCAACATCAGGCGGCCCCATTCGATCCAGTGGCCCGGCGTGCCGCCGTAGGCGCGGAAACGATGCGCTGGATTATCTTTGTTGTAATCGCGGATTGGGTTCCACTGTGAATCGAAGTGTTCGTTGACGCGATACTCCCCGCTGCGAGCCACGTCGTGAATAATTACCGATGCGATACGTAGCGCGCGATCAAGCCATTTGCGGTCATGGGTAACGTCATAAACGATCAGGAAGGCTTCAACCGCGTGCATGTTGGCGTTGCCGCCGCGGTAATCTTCCGTCTGGCTGAAGGCTTCGTCCCAGGACTCCAGACACATCTGCTCATCTTCGCTCCAGAAGTACTTCTCAATCACTTCGATAGCGTCATCCAGCAATTGTCTGGCCTGTGGATGCCCGGTAGTGACCGCGCTGGCTGCACCAAGCAAGACGAAGAAATGCTGATAGCCCTGTTTGGAGGCATCCATCACGCCTTCGTCATTTACGCAGGCGTACCAGCCTCCGTAACGTGTGTCGCGTAGCGCGCCATTCAGCGCTTTAATTCCGTGATCGACTAGCTGATATGCGCCGGGGCGACCCATGGATGCGGCAACGGAGTAAACGTGCAGCATGCGGGCGGTGATCCACAGATGTGTTCCCATATCCGCTCTGACCTGACCACTATTTCCCAGCCAACCAAAACCGGTAGGAACAGCAGCATTTTTACCAAAGTTAAAGATGCGGTCAGTTTCCTGCTCCAGCCAGCGATTGTGGCTTAAGGTGTTAAACCATTTCATGTTTTGATCCTCGATTAACGGCGGGCCATCATTTCGTCGACGATATCGCCCAGACGCTGCAACTTAGGTGCGGAAACGTCGCGCAGCATCAGTTCGGTGTCCGGCAGGCCAATAACTGATGACCAGACAGCACGCCCGGCCAGGAAGCCGGATGCGCCAGCGGTCATCGCCACACTGACCGCGCGTGGGAACAGTTTTTCATCCACACCAGAGGAGAGGATGACCCACGGCATGTTGATGTTTTCATGCAGACGCTGAGAGGCGCTGAGCAATTCCTGTTGGGTCCCTTTGCCGTACAGCGGCATCTCGACCTTGTAGAGATCGGCACCGCTATCGCCCAGCTCTTTCGCGGCATCGATAATGGCCTGTTCGCGATCGAACTTATCGCCACGACGCGGTGGACGAACAACCGGCTCAATGATGCTCAGCAGACCATTGGAATGGCATAGCTCATTGAATTCTTTGACCATATCCAGACGCTGCTGGGCATCTTCATCACTACGCCACAGCACCAGCAGTTTGAGAGCCTTGGCGCCATCTTGCTTCACGGCCTGTGGATTAATTTTTTTATCAATCACCACGCTATCGACCGGAATGCCATTACCCGGAATAAAGTCATCAGCGGCAACAATCATGGCGCAGCTTTTGGCAACCGCGTTTTGCTCTACGACCTGGCGGTAGCAGAACTGCTGATCGACCAGAATGGCGGATGCATAGGGAGAAAGGATCTTCGCCGCATTGACTTTGAAATCGGTCAGCACGCTGTCATTGATCGGGGATTTTGCACCCGCTGCGGCAAACATTAAGCGCATGGCTTCGCGCTGATCGACCGCCAGCATGGCAAAACCGCCGGAAGCGCGGGTGATATCTTTCAGGGTGTACTTCGTCATTGTTCAGTCCTTACTTATCTGTGTGTTTATTTAGCCCGGCGGATGCGCGAACCTGTTCAAGAATTGCGGTCCAGTCTTCCCGGCCACGGCCAGCGGCGCGTGCCTGGTTATAGACTTCGCGGGAGGCGGCGCCGAGCGGCATCGGCACATGCAGAAGGTTTGCGACATCCAGCGCGATGCCAAGATCTTTGTGAGCTAAATCGATCATGAAGGCGGGAGAAAGATCGCCTTTGAGCACTTTGTTCGGCCAGGAGGTAGTGAAATGGCCTTTTCCGGCAGGGGTGCCGCTCATTACCTTCAGAGCCACATCGAAGGAGAGACCGAGCGCTTCGCACAACACGGCTGCTTCGGCTGAGAGGGCGTTCAGCGCGATACTCATGTAATTGTTGATGAGCTTCACGCGGATCCCCATGCCGGGCCCCCCTGCGGTGATCAGCTCATTCCCCATCGCCATCAGCACCGGTGTGGCGCGTTCCACCTGTTCTGGCGTTCCGCCCGCCAGCAGCAGCAGCGTTCCCGCGATGGCGTGATCGGAGGTGCGTCCAACCGGGCAATCCATCATGTCAAAGCCTTTGGCATGCATATCGGTAATCAGTTTGTCGGTTTGCAGCGGGTGAATGGTGGACATATCAATCACCAACGCCTGCGGGGAGAGGCTTTCGCAGATGCCCTGTTCGCCGAACAGTACGCTGCGCACCAGATCGCCGTTGGGGAGCATAGTGATGACAAATTCCGCCCCTTTTGCTGCCTGAGCCGGGCTGCTGGCAGGCTGTGCACCTTTTTCCACCAGGCGCTGAACGGCATCCGGGTTAACGTCAAAGACGCTGAGTTGATGGCCCAGCTTCAGCAAGTTGCTCGCCATGGGGGAACCCATCTGACCTAATCCGATAAATGCTATAACTGCCATAACGTTCTCCTGAGACGTGGATGTCATTTTTTGTCATTTAAGGTCGTTTGTTTTTGTCTGTTTTTGATCGTATTTGTAATTTATGGTCAAAAAATTGACAGCCGTCACTTTTTAAACATTTTGTGAAATTAAAATGATCCCATCTTGAAACGCCTAAGGAATGACCATGATTCGTATTGCTTGTGTAGGGATTGCCGTAATGGATCGCATCTATTACGTAGAGGGGTTACCGACTGAAGGGGGGAAATATGTGGCGAAGCGTTATACGGAAGTGGGCGGCGGGCCTGCGGCAACGGCCGCTGTGGCTGCAGCGAAACTGGGGGCGCAGGTGGATTTTATTGGCCGTGTGGGCGACGATGACACCGGAAATAGCCTGCTGGCGGAGCTGGAATCCCTGGGGGTGAATACCCGCTACACCCGACGCTACGTGGGGGCGCAATCCTCCCAATCGGCAATTCTGGTTGATGCACAAGGGGAACGAATTATCGTTAACTATCCCAGCCCAGATTTACTGCATGACGCTGACTGGCTCAATGAGATCGATTTTTCCCAGTGGGATGTGGTGTTGGCGGATGTTCGCTGGCACGAGGGGACTAAACAGGCGTTCACACTGGCACGCCGGGCGGGAGTCATGACGGTATTGGATGGCGATGTAACGCCGCAGGATATCCGTGAGCTGGTGACGTTAAGCGATCATGCTGCGTTCTCTGAACCAGGTCTGGCGCGTATGACCGGGATAAACGATCCACTGGTAGGACTGAAAAAAGCAAAAACGCTCACAAATGGACATGTCTATGTGACAAGGGGCAGTGACGGTTGCGACTGGATAGAAAATAATACTTTGCAGCATCAATCAGGTTTTACCGTTGACGTTGTTGACACCACCGGGGCCGGAGATGTTTTTCACGGTGCGCTCGCATTCAGTCTGGCCAACGGAAATACTCCGGAAGACGCTGTCAGGTTCGCCAGTGGTGTTGCGGCGCTTAAATGCACGCGCCCGGGAGGACGAGCCGGAATCCCTGACTGTGATCAAACCCGATCTTTTCTGTCACTTTTTGTATAAAATGCCAGGGCAATGTTTTTTCGAGGAAATTTCATGAGTCTTACCGAACTGACCGGTAATCCGCGACACGATCAGCTACTGATGCTGATTAGCGAGCGCGGTTATATGAATATTGATGAGCTGGCCAGCCTGCTGGATGTGTCCACGCAGACCGTGCGTCGAGATATTCGTAAACTCAGCGAGCAGGGATTAATTACGCGTCATCATGGTGGCGCGGGCAGAGCCTCCAGCGTGGTGAATACGGCGTTCGAGCAGCGTGAAGTCTCGTGGACGGAAGAGAAAAAGGCCATCGCCGAAGCGGTGGCCGACTACATTCCTGATGGGTCAACGGTGTTTATTACTATTGGCACCACCGTTGAGCAGGTGGCGCGGGCGCTGTTAAACCATAATCATTTGCGCATTATCACCAACAGCCTGCGGGTGGCGCACATTCTGTATAACAATCCACGTTTTGAAGTTATGGTGCCAGGTGGAACGTTACGCCCGCATAACAGTGGCATTATCGGTCCTTCCGCCACGGCATTTGTCGCTGATTTTCGCGCTGATTACCTGGTAACCAGCGTGGGGGCGATCGAAAGCGATGGTGCGCTGCTGGAGTTTGATGTCAACGAGGCCAGCGTCGTGAAAACGATGATGGCCCATTCAAGGCATATTCTGCTGGCTGCGGATCATACGAAATACACGGCTTCTGCCGCGGTAGAGATTGGCAATGTGTCTCAGGTGACCGCGTTGTTTACCGATGAATACCCTGGTCCCGCATTGCATAATTTACTCCAGTCTCAGCAGGTGGAAATTGTGCAGGTGAGTCCGTCACAGGATGATGCTCAGGTCGGGTAATTCTCTCCAATGATGGCTCGATAAATTCGCAGCCATCATTCGCGCATAGTCAAACTTCTCCTTTCCCGCTACAGTTATTCATCCACGGCGAATAAGGAGAAGGGCATGCTCTATATCTTTGATTTGGGTAATGTGATTGTCGATATCGACTTCAATCGCGTGTTAGGCACATGGAGCGATCTGAGCCGTGTACCGCTAGCTTCGCTAAAGCAAAGTTTCAGTATGGGCGAGGCTTTTCACCAGCATGAGCGAGGTGAAATAACCGATGAAGCGTTTGCTGAGGCACTATGCCACGAGATGGCGCTGCCGCTAAGCTACGAGCAATTTTCCCACGGCTGGCAGGCGGTTTTTGTCGCGTTACGCCCAGAGGTTATCGATATCATGCACAAACTGCGTGAGCAGGGGCATCGGGTAGTCGTCTTGTCGAATACCAACCGTCTGCACACAACGTTTTGGCCGGATGAATACCCCGAGATCCGTCAGGCTGCTGACCATATTTATCTTTCCCAGGATCTGGGCATGCGTAAACCGGAAGCGCGGATTTACCAGCATGTCCTGCAGGCTGAAGGTTTTTCTGCGCACGATACGGTCTTTTTTGACGATAACGCCGATAATATTGAAGGGGCAAACCGGTTAGGTATTACCAGTATCCAGGTCATCGATAAAGCGACCATTCCAGACTATTTCGCGAAGTTGTTATGCTAAAAAATGTTCAGCAACAAGCCAGGCATCATACGCGGCCCGTACGCGCCTGGCTGAAGCTGCTATGGCAGCGCATTGATGAGGACAATATGACGACGTTGGCAGGAAATCTTGCCTACGTTTCATTGCTTTCATTAGTACCGCTTATTGCCGTCGTTTTTGCGCTTTTCGCCGCATTTCCGATGTTTTCCGACGTCAGTATTCAGTTACGCCATTTTATTTTTGCGAACTTTATCCCGGCGACGGGAGACGTCATCCAACGTTATATCGAACAGTTTGTCGCCAACTCGAGCAAAATGACCGCCGTCGGGGCATGTGGGCTGATTGTGACGGCGTTATTACTGATGTATTCCATTGATAATGCGCTGAATACTATCTGGCGTAGTAAGCGCACTCGGCCCAAAGTTTACTCTTTTGCCGTTTACTGGATGATTTTAACGCTGGGACCTCTACTGGCGGGGGCCAGCCTGGCGATCAGCTCTTATCTGTTGTCATTGCGCTGGGCCAGCGATCTCAACACGGTGATTGATAACATTCTGCGTATTTTCCCGCTGGTGCTTTCCTGGCTTTCATTCTGGCTGCTTTATAGCATCGTACCGACCACGCGCGTACCTAACAGGGATGCGGTTATTGGCGCCTTTGTAGCCGCCGTATTGTTCGAGGCCGGAAAGAAAGGATTTGCGCTCTATATCACGATGTTCCCGTCTTATCAGCTCATTTACGGTGTTCTTGCGGTGATCCCCATTTTATTTGTCTGGGTGTACTGGACGTGGTGTATCGTCTTGCTAGGCGCGGAAATAACTGTCACTCTCGGGGAATACCGCAAACTTAAACAAGCCGCAGAACAAGAAGAAGCAGAGCAACCATGATTGCATTAATTCAGCGCGTAACCCGTGCCAGCGTCACCGTGGAGGGCGAGGTGACGGGTGAAATTGGCCCAGGACTTTTGGTCCTGTTAGGTGTCGAAAGGGATGATGACGAACAAAAAGCGAACCGCCTGTGCGAACGCGTACTCGGCTATCGAATCTTTAGCGATGCCGAAGGCAAAATGAACCTGAATGTGCAGCAGTCAGGCGGCAGCGTGCTGGTGGTCTCGCAATTTACGTTGGCGGCAGATACTGAGCGCGGTATGCGCCCGGGTTTTTCAAAAGGCGCCGCGCCCGATCGGGCAGAAGCGCTGTATGAGTACTTTGTTGAGCGTTGCCGCCAACAGGAAATGAATACGCAAACCGGTCGATTCGCTGCGGATATGCAGGTTTCGCTGGTTAATGATGGCCCCGTGACGTTCTGGTTACAAGTATGAACCAGCTACCGGTGTGGCCGCGGGCAACAAGAGAGAGTACAGCTATGTATCACCTTCGAGTACCGCAAACAGAAGAAGAGTTGGAGCGTTACTACCAGTTTCGCTGGGAGATGCTGCGTAAACCGTTGCACCAGCCAAAAGGCTCCGAACGGGATGCCTGGGACGCAATGGCGCATCACCAGATGGTGGTGGACGAAGAGGGGAATCTGGTCGCGGTAGGACGTCTGTATATCAATGCGGATAACGAAGCCTCTATACGCTTTATGGCCGTTGACCCTTCCGTGCAGGAGAAAGGACTGGGTACGCTGATGGCGATGACCCTGGAATCTGTAGCGCGTCAGGAAGGGGTAAAGCGCGTAACCTGTAGCGCCCGTGAAGATGCGGTCGAATTTTTCGCCAAACTGGGGTTTGTGAGCCAGGGAGAGATCACCACACCGCAAACCACGCCGGTGCGCCACTTTTTGATGATTAAGCCCATCGCTACACTGGACGATATTCTCCATCGCGGCGACTGGTGCGGACAGTTACAGCAAGCCTGGTACGAACATATTCCCTTGAGTGAGAAAATGGGCGTGCGTATTCAACAGTATACCGGGCAGAAATTTATTACGACGATGCCCGAGACGGGGAATCAGAATCCGCACCATACTCTGTTTGCCGGGAGCCTGTTTTCTCTGGCCACGTTAACGGGGTGGGGGCTGATCTGGCTGATGCTGCGTGAACGTCATCTGGGGGGAACCATTATCCTTGCTGATGCACATATCCGCTACAGCAGGCCGATCACCGGGAAACCTACCGCCATCGCCGACCTGGGCTCGCTGAGTGGCGATCTCGACCGTCTGGCGAGAGGGCGTAAGGCGCGTGTGAAGATGCAGGTCGAGGTATTTGGCGATGACTCGCCAGGCGTCGTGTTTGAAGGCACGTATATTGTCCTACCCGCGAAACCGTTTGGCGCGTATGAAGAGGGCGGGAATGAGGAAGAGTAGCTCCTCTAGCTGAAATGTAATATTGGGTTCATTTGCTGATGTAAAATGCGGATTATGAGAATGCCATAATCCGCATTTTGATAAAAAATCGCATGTTGTCGATGATTGTATTGACGGGTACCTTCCTTAATCTCAGAACGGTTGCGCCCCATCAAAGCGTTTTTCTCTAACAGTAAAAAAAGCTGTTCCATCTCAGTAGTGTATTTATCTGCCTGTTAATAACCGAATTTTCTCCAGGTGTATTCATAGATAGATTCAAAGTCTTCGACTGCCTGATTAGAGAGTTTATACATTCAGACTGCGCTTTTTCCTTTGCGCGACCTCCTGTAGAGTCAGGTCGCTTGTGCCGCTGTGTATCCCATCCTCCAGCGCGTCGCGTAATGCGCTATTTCGCAATTCTTGTTCCTCCAGTAAACGTAATGCCGAACGGACAACTTCGCTGGTGGAACCATAGCGCCCACTTTCAATCATTTCGTTAACAAAACGATCGAGATGCTCGCCAATTGTAATGCTGGTAGTTCTGGGCATAGGTTTGTCCTCTGTGTTATCTATTCACACAAGATAGCACCCGTGGACGAAAATATGAACAAACTTACTGACCAAGCCGCCAGGCCATATCCCGCATGGCGCTTCGTGCCGCCTGGCTCACGCCTCCGAGCTGGAAAAAGCCATGAATGACACCGAGATAGCGCTGGCAAGTGCATTCCACACCCTGTTCCTGGAACCGTTGATACAGGGCCTCGCCTTCATCGCGCAGTGGGTCGAATTCGGCAGTAATGATGTGCGTGGGTGGCAGACCGGTGAAGTCTTCACGCCAGAGCGGACTGGCTTCAGGATGCAGTGGATCGGTTTGCGGCATATACATCTCGTAGCCTGAAAGCAGCGTGTCACGCGTGATAATGTAATCCTGCCCGTTACGGGCGTAGCTCTCAAATCTGGCGGTGGCGTCCAGCATGGGATAGATCAGCATCAGCTGTGCAGGTTGCCATTGACGGGCGGCTTTCAGGCGTAGCGCGGTGACAAGCGCCAGATGCCCGCCCGCGCTGTCACCGGCAAGCGTAATGTTCGCGCGGTCTATCCCCAGTTTATGGGCATATTTCCAGATAGTATTGGCTCCGGCTTCGGCATCGTTATGGGCTGCCGGGAAGGTGTGCTCTGGCGCAAGGCGGTACTGCACCGCAATTACGCGACAGCCGCTGTAAAAAGCTAACTGCCTTAGCTGGTTATCGTGAGTAGCAAAACCACCGCTGACAAAGCAGCCGCCGTGATAATAGATAACACAGGGTAGCTTTCCCATGGTGTCCCGTGGCGAAACCACGCGAAACGTCATGGCATCGAGTTCAATATCTTCAACCTGGACGCGGGTTTCTGTTTCCCCTGCCAGCATCGTACTGGCGATGTAGCCTGCTCTCCGGTCATCAATATTCTGCTTACGAGAAGAGGGGCGCCCCACCGCGATAAATTCCTCCACTAACTGCGCAATCCCGCTTTCCAGTGTCATTTTTATTCCCTTTCTCTGTATGGATATACAGTGTTATAGCCTGGTTTGGTACGAATGGAAATGGGAAAAGTGGGCTGAGTACGATTCTGGAAAGCGGCTCGCAAAAGCAAAAATCGTTCTTGTGAACGCTGTTTTCCCGCTTTTTTCAGGTGTATGTTGTATGGAAATTAATCATCAATGATATACTGGAGGTATATATGAGTATGATGGCTGGGATGGATATGGGCAGAATTTTACTCGATTTATCAGACGACGTGATTAAACGACTTGATGATCTCAAGGTGCAACGCAACCTACCTCGTGCAGAACTCTTGCGGGAGGCCGTTGAGCAGTATCTGGAAAGACAGGAGCGGGCTGAAACCACAATTTCGAAAGCATTGGGGCTCTGGCAAGGCTGTGAGGAAGATGGCGTTGAATACCAACGTAAACTTCGTGAGGAATGGTAATGGTCAAAGGGTCTGCGCTTTTTGATACCAATATCCTCATCGACCTGTTTAGCGGGCGAAGTGAAGCAAAACTGGCGATAGAAACATGGCCGCCACAGAACGCAATCAGTCTCATTACCTGGATGGAGGTGATGGTAGGCGCAAAAAAATACCATCAGGAGGCCCGTACTCGCATTGCGCTAGGCGCTTTTAACATTATTGGTGTTTCAAAGGATATTGCTGAGCGAAGCGTGAATATCAGGCAAGAATACGGGATGAAATTGCCGGATGCCATTATCCTGGCTACTGCGCAGATTCATCATCTGACACTGGTTACGCGTAATACCAAAGATTTTGCACGCATATCCGGTGTGGTCACACCGTATACGTTATAGTCCGGGCGACCAGCGTCGCCCGGCAGTACTGGGGTTTTACTCCCCTTCACCCGGGAATAAGAACGGGTTGATGGAGCTGCGGGCAAAGCCTTCTTGCTCCATGTGGGCGTCCAGCATCAGTGACGCGAGGTCGTCGGCCACGGCCTCGACTTTCGGGTCTTTTTCCTGGTAGAGAATCTTCAGGTAAGTCCCGCAGTCGCCGCAGCTTTCCGCTTTAATTGCCGCCTGCTCGTTATCCAGCGACCAGTAGTTCAAATCGCGGCTCTGTTCGCAGTTGCTGCACTTCACGCGCACCACGTGCCATTCGGTTTCGCACAGGTTGCAGTGCAAATAACGTAGTCCCTGCGTTGTGCCGATTTGCACCACGCTGGAGACCGGCATCGAACCGCATACCGGACAGAACTGGCGTTGTTCGCCGTACTCAGCGCGCGCTTTGCCGGGGATCAGGCTTGCCATCTGTGCCCAGTAGAGCGACAGCGCAGCCCAAATAAACGGGGCTTTGTCGCTGCTGACGGAGGCAAAATCTGAGGCAAACAGCGCGCTGGCCATCAGCTCCAGTTCCTGCTCAGAGGCTTTTTCCAGATTCTCAATTACGGCCAGTGCAGGGCCGCTCATCTCCGGCTTCAGCTCAGCAATTAGCGATTGCAGCAGTTTTTGCCAATGTTTGTCGCGTGGCAGGACGTGGATATCCAGCGGCGGCTTGCCCTGATCGTTCGCTTCTTTGATACGAGCGGTCAGATCCATCTGCAGCGGATGATCGTACAGCACCACTTCTTGTGCGTGGGCGATCAGCGCGGCAAAGCGCAGATAATCGCCCAGCGGGTTGTTTTCGGCCAGCTCGCGCAGACGTTCAGCACGGCGGTTATACAAATTTTTGAGTCTGGGGAACAATAACGGCGGAATCATATCCGCCGTGCGTTTCTCGCTCGAACCCAGCTCATCTTGCGGGATTATGCGAATACTCATTCAGATGATTTTTCCTGTTTCTGGCGGACTTCACGGTACCAGCGTGGATGATGTTTCTTCGCCCACGATTTAGTAACCCATCCCTCCACCATCGCGGTAATGGTGCCTTTCACCCAAAGGGCGGCGTAAATGTGCACCATGATAACCACAATTAACGCTACTGCGGCAAATGAATGCAGCATTAACGCGAATCGGATCACCGGGATTGAGAAAGCAGGCGCAAAATACGGACGCCAGATGATCACTCCGCTCACCAGTAACAGCACCAGGAAGATAATCGCCGCCCAGAATACGCATTTCTGGCCGAAGTTATAACGTCCCGTGTCACCTACTTCCTCGTTGACGACAATCTTACGAATATTCTTCGCCCAAAAGATATCATCCCGATTGATTAGATTGTGGTGCCAGTAACGGAAAAACATGATGATAAACGAGGCAAACATGATCACGCCGACAAACGGGTGCACAATTCGCGCCAGTTGCGGCGTGCCCATGATGTGCATCAGCCAGTTAAAAGACGGGAAGAGAAAACCCATCCCGCTCACTGCCGCCAGAATAAAGCAGAAGGCGGTTACCCAGTGGTTGATGCGTTCCGGCGCCGTGTAGCGCACGATGGTGTCACGTCGTTTCATTTGCGCACCTCGTCTTTCTCTTCATGCAGATTGTCTTCTTCCTCTTCCGCACGGTTTGGACCCACACCGACGTAGTGGAAGATACTGGCCGCAAACGTCGCTGCGAAGCCGACCGCTGCCAACGGTTTCCAGATGCCTTTCCAGAACTTCACGGTGGCGCTGATTTCCGGGTTCTCCGGCAGACCGTGGTACAGATTCGGCTTGTCGGCATGGTGCAATACGTACATTACGTGCGTACCGCCAACGCCTGCCGGATCGTACAGACCCGCGTTATCGTAACCACGCGTTTTCAGTTCCGCCACGCGCTCACCGGCCAGCGTTTTCATCGACTCTTTGGTGCCGAAATGAATCGCCCCGGTTGGGCAAGTTTTCACGCAGGCCGGTTCTTGCCCGACCACCACACGGTCGACGCACAGCGTACATTTGTAGACGCGGTTGTCTTCCGGGTTGAGGCGCGGCACATCGAACGGACAGCCAGCAATGCAGTAGCCGCAGCCGATGCACTGCTCGGACTGGAAGTCGACGATGCCGTTGGCATACTGAATGATTGCGCCTTCAGCCGGGCATGCCTTCAGGCAGCCTGGATCGGCGCAGTGCATACAGCCATCCTTGCGGATCAGCCACTCAAGTTTGTCGTTCTGTTCCACTTCCGAGAAGCGCATCACCGTCCAGGATTTGGCGGTCAAATCAGCCGGGTTATCGTACACCCCAACGTTGTTGCCCACTTCATCACGGATGTCGTTCCACTCGGAACACGCAACCTGACAGGCTTTACAGCCGATACAGGTCGTGACGTCGATAAGTTTCGCCACCTCTTCCTGGTGATCCCGCGCCTGAGGCGCGGGGGTGAAACCGTTAGTGGCGGATCGACGAATGATGTCTTGCGATTGATAAGCCATAGGTCGTCTCCGTTACACCTTTTCCACGTTCACGAGGAAGGACTTAAATTCCGGCGTCTGCGTGTTCGCATCACCGACGAATGGCGTTAACGTGTTAGCGATAAAGCCTTTTTTCGCCACACCTTCGTAGCCCCAGTGAATCGGAATACCGATGGTATCGATATCCTTACCGTTGGCCTGTAGCGTACGAATACGTTTGGTCACCACTGCTTTGGCCTTGATGTAGCCGCGGTTAGAGGAAACTTTAACGGTATCGCCATGGGAGATGCCGAGCTTATTCGCCAGCTTCTCGCCAATTTCCACAAACTGCTCCGGCTGGGCGATGGCGTTCAGCAACGCATGCTTGGTCCAGTAGTGGAAGTGCTCGGTCAGACGATAGGTTGTACCGACATACGGGAACTTATCCGCTTTACCCAGCGCTTCCGCGTCACCTTTAAAGATACGCGCGGCAGGGTTAGAGATAACGTTCGGGTGCAGCGGGTTAGTGCCGAGCGGCGTTTCAAACGGCTCGTAGTGTTCCGGGAACGGTCCTTCCGCCATCTTATCAATAGCAAACAGGCGTCCCATCCCTTCCGGCTGCATGATGAACGGCCCGACGTCAGTACCCGGTGCGGCGGCGCTATAGTCTGGAATATCCATCCCGCTCCATTTCGCGCCATCCCATTTCAGGATCTGACGTTTTGGATCCCACGGATTCCCCTGCGGGTCTGCGGAAGCACGGTTATAAAGAATGCGGCGGTTAAGCGGCCATGCCCAGGCCCAACCCAGCGTATTGCCAAGGCCCGACGGGTCGGCGTTATCGCGTCGCGCCATCATATTACCTTCCGGCGTCCAGCTACCGGCAAAAATCCAGCAGCCGCTGGAGGTCGTGCCGTCATCGCGCAGTTGGGCGAACGAGCTGAGCTGTTGGCCTTTCTTGACGATTACCGCGCCGGTTGCCGGGTCGATAATATCAGCCAGCGCTTTCCCGTTGCTCTCCATCGCCACTTCTTCCGAAGCCGGTTCATGCGGTGTAGAGTAGTTCCAGGTCATGCTCAGCACCTGTTCCGGGTTCGCGCCACCTTGTTCGGCATACATCTTGCGCAGACGCAGGAAGATACCGGCGAGGATTTCGCCATCGGTTGCGGCAATCCCTGGGGCATCCGCGCCTTTCCAGTGCCACTGCAGCCAGCGACCAGAGTTGACGATCGAACCGTTCTCTTCGGCAAAGCAGGTGGACGGCAGACGGAATACTTCGGTCTGGATTTTCGACGGATCAACATCGTTCGACTCACCATGGTTCTGCCAGAAGGTGGAGGTTTCGGTGTTGAGCGGGTCGATAGTGATCAGATACTTCAGTTTGGACAGTGAAGCCACGACCTTGTTTTTGTTCGGGAATGAGGCGACCGGGTTAAAGCCCTGGCAGATATAGCCATTCACTTTGCCCTGGTTCATCATCTCGAAGTACTGCAGGACGTCGTACCCTTTATCCCACTTCGGCAGCCAGTCGAAGCCCCAGCTGTTTTCCGCTGTCGCTTTATCGCCAAAGAAGGCTTTCATCATCGAAACGAAGAATTTCGGGTAATTGCCCCAATAGTTTACCTGGCCTTCCAGCAGCGGTTTTGGCGTGTTGGCGGCAAGGTAGGTTTGCAGGTCGGTCTGTTTTTCGCTTGGCAGCGTCAGATAACCCGGCAGACTCTGTGACAGCAGACCAAGGTCGGTCAGTCCCTGAATGTTGGAGTGACCACGCAGGGCGTTAACGCCGCCGCCGGCCATGCCCATGTTGCCGAGGAGCAACTGGATCATCGCCATCGTACGGATGTTTTGCGCACCCACGGAGTGTTGCGTCCAGCCCAGCGCGTACAGGAACGATGCGGTTTTGTCTTTGGCGCTGGTTTCTGCGATGTATTCACAGACCTTCAGGAAATCGGCCTTCGGCGTACCGCAGATATTCTCTACGACCTCCGGCGTATAGCGGGAGACGTGCTGTTTGAGCAGGTTCCATACACAGCGCGGATGTTGCAGAGTCACATCGCGTTTGGCGAAGCCGTTTTCATCCAGCTCATAGTTCCAACTGGTTTTGTCATACTTGCGTTTGTCCGCGTCGTAGCCGGTAAACAGGCCATCTTCGAAGCCATAATCCTCACGCACGATCAGGCTGGCGTTGGTATAGGCCTCGGTATATTCGCGGTTGAATTTTTCGTTATTCAGCAGGTACAGCATGACGCCTGACAGGAAGGCAATGTCAGTACCGGAACGAATGGGGGCATAGAAATCAGCCACCGCTGCGGTGCGCGTAAAGCGAGGATCAATGACAATCAGCTTGGCGCCGTTGTGAATTTTCGCTTCCATCGCCCAGCGGAACCCGACCGGGTGAGCTTCAGCGGCGTTACCGCCCATCACCACAACGAGGTTGGCGTTTTTAATGTCGACCCAGTGGTTGGTCATCGCACCGCGACCAAATGTTGGAGCAAGACTTGCTACCGTTGGTCCGTGTCAGACACGCGCCTGGTTGTCGACCGCGAGCATACCCAGCGCGCGGGAGAATTTTTGCGTCAAATAGCCGGTTTCGTTACTGGAAGCGGATGCACACAGCATCCCGGTGGAAAGCCAGCGGTTAACGGTTACGCCTTCGGCGTTTTGTGCAACGTAGTTAGCGTCGCGGTCTTCTTTCATCAGCTTAGCGATGCGGTCGAATGCCTCATCCCAGCTAATTTGCTGCCACTTATCTGAGCCTGGTGCGCGGTATTCCGGGAATTTCAAACGGCTTTCAGAGTGGATGAAGTCCACAAGACCTGCGCCTTTCGGGCACAGCGCGCCGCGGTTCACCGGGTGATCCGGGTCCCCTTCAATATGGAAGATGGATGCTTTGGCGTTTTTTGCTCCGTCACCGAGGCTGTACATTAACAGCCCACAGCCAACGGAACAGTAGGTGCAGGTGTTACGGGTTTCGCGGGTGCGCAGCAGTTTATATTGCCGTGTTTCCGCTAGCGCTACACCGGGTGCAAAGCCCAGTGCCGCAGCCGTGGTGCCTGCCATACCGCCAGCGCAGATCTTAAAGAACTGCCTTCTGCTGACCTGCATGGTTTGCTCCTTGTTTCGACATTGTCACATTCCCTTCGCATTTCTGCCATGCCAACGCGTGGGAAGTGGTTGTTATTTTTCTTTGCGGACGGGACCGCAAAGGTCCAGAATTGGGTGAATTTCCCTCCGTCCAGGAGGGATTTGTAAAGAATACCACAATGTTGGTATGCGTGTTCCAATATGGTTAAAAGAAAGTGAATAAGATTATTCAAGAAAACATTAAGAATGTGACATCTCCGACAGGATCGCGCCAATTGATGCTCTGGAAGCGCGAGGATTTGCAACATCCTCAGCCTGATGAGGTCGCTGAAGAAGTGCCTGTTGCGCTGGTCTATAACGGAATTTCACATGTGGTGATGATGGCGTCACCGAAAGATCTTGAGCATTTCGCGATGGGTTTTTCACTTTCTGAAGGCATTATTGAGTCCCCGCAAGATATTTACGGGATGGACGTGGTTCCTTCCTGCAACGGATTAGAAGTTCAGATTGAGCTATCCAGCCGCCGTTTTATGGGGTTGAAGGAGCGTCGTCGCGCACTGGCTGGTCGCACCGGCTGCGGTGTGTGTGGCGTGGAGCAGCTCAATGACATCGGCAAACCGGTCCAGCCTCTGGCATTTACCCAGACATTTGATCTGGCGCTCCTCGATAACGCCTTAAGGCATCTCCATGATTACCAGCCCGTGGGGCAACTGACCGGCTGTACGCACGCGGCGGCATGGGTACAGCTTTCAGGTCATCTGGCAGGTGGACATGAAGACGTTGGGCGTCATGTCGCGCTGGATAAACTGCTGGGGCGTCGGGCGCTCGAAGGGGAAACCTGGCAACAGGGCGCGGTATTAGTTTCCAGCCGCGCCAGCTACGAGATGGTGCAGAAGTCGGCAATGTGCGGCGTGGAGATTTTGTTTGCCGTTTCTGCGGCGACAACGCTTGCTGTGGAAGTTGCCGAACGCTGTAACCTGACGCTGGTAGGTTTTTGTAAACCGGGCAGGGCGACGATCTATACGCATCCGGAGCGTCTGATCGCGAAGTGACGCCACCAGGCGGCCAGGATACTGCCTGAAAATGCCAGTTCCATTATTACGGCAACGGGCGAGCCGACAATCACATTGTTCAGTAGCCAACACAGACTGCCGCACAATGTGTATCCGCGTAGTTTCCCACTGCGTTTTTGAAACGACGCAAAGGTCATCAGCAGGCTTCCCATCAGCGGCAAAATGCTCGACAGGTTTTGCCAAAGATAAACGCTACACAGCAGCGACCCCAGCATAAATCCCCACATAGCCCAGCGGTGAAACGTGACGATGGCCGTCGCGTAGCGGCATGCGGCGATGCCCATTAACCCAGCCGCAGCATCTTGATCCAAAAGGGAGAAATGGATAGCGAGCAGGGAAGTGGAGGTGGTGAGCAGAGATAAGGTGATGGCCCGGCGTTGAAAATGAAAAGCGGAAATATCCAGCAAGAAGCTGATACCGGCCAGAATCTGAGAGAGAAGAAATGCGTTCATAATGTGCGCCAACCGTTGCAGAGTGGCGGGACAATACTCGACGCATTCACATAAGGCGTTAGCTTTTGTTAAGACGCTGGCGAATACGAGACAGGCTAACGGGATTAATACCGATATAGTTGGCGAGATCGCGCTGAGTGAGCTGCGACTCCCAGTCCGGGAAGTGTTTTTGTACATACCGGTAGCGCTGCTCTGGGGTATTGAGCAGCAGCATTTGCTCTTTTTTCTCTTTGTAGATCAATTGCTGAATCAGTAGCTGGGTCTTAATATCCTGATTTTCCGGCGCATCCAGCAAGGCCAAAGAAATTTCGCTGGTTTCTCCTGCGGTAATCATTTGCAGACTGTAATCAGCAGGTGTTTTGGTCAGCCAGTTCAGGTACAGAAAGCAGTACTCCCCGGCAAAGTAGAACTCTTTAACCCGTTCTGAGCCATGTGGAGAGTGGTAAACCGCGCGAGCAACGCCTTGATGCAGAACGTATATCTTGTTTTGAGGCTCACCCTGGCGATGCAACCAGGCACCCGCGGGTTGTCGCTTTTTTCGATGGCCTGGCAACAATGTTTGCTTGTGTTCAATTGACATTTTATCACTCAAATAATTTGAATAAGACAGGCAAATCCTTCCGCTTTTAGTTGTGTGATGAGATGGCTATTATTTATCACATCAAGGCACGGTGCCTTACTCAAACAACTAAGTTAAAGGGTTTATATCATGAAAAGCATCAAAACTTTTGTCGCAGTTATCGCTCTGGCTACTTCTTTCGGTTCATTCGCTGCTCAGACTGTTACCGCAACGGGTTCTACGCTGGAAAGTGCTGAAGCAAACATTGCCGCTCAGGCTGAACGTGCAGGCGCCAGCGATTATAAAATCACCCAGGCTTACACCGGTAACCGCGTGCACATGACCGCTGAACTGCTGAAATAAGATACCTCAGTACTGTAGAAAGAGCGCCTTTGAGGCGCTTTTTTAGTTTATGCCCGCCATCCTCAACAGCGCGGTCACCACAGCGGCGGCAACGATCACCACGATCAGCGGCATTTTGCGCCAGGCGAGAAAGACCGCGAAGCCAACCCCAAGAACACGCGCCATTCCAGCAAAGTGTTCACCTTCATAAAAGGTGGTTGCCAGCGCGACGGAAAACAGCAATACCGTTGCGGCATCAGAAAGCAGGGCCTGCGAGCGTTCCGAGAACGCTAAACGACTCCCCAGTTTTGCTCCGCCTAAACGCATTAAATACGTTCCCAGAGATAATATGGCGATACTAACGATAAACAGCGTCATGTTGCCCATTATTTTTTCCTCGTCAGTAAACCAAACAGTGAGAGCAGTACCGGCAGGCCCACCGGCGCGAAAGGTATAGATGCGAGCGACAGCGCGGCACCGCTACAGGCGCGGATCAGCGTGGTCCGATTTTTAAAGGCCGGAACCACTAACGCCAGCAAAATAGCCGGGAAAACGGCATCCAGACCGATGGTTTCCGGGGCCGGGAGCAGTTTGCCGACACCTGCGCCAATCAGCGTGCCAATTGGCCAGAAAATGGCGACGCCCAGGCCGCATAGCCAGTAGGCGGCTTTACGCTGTTCCGGCGTTTTTTGCGACAGGCCGAACACTACGCTTTCGTCGTTCATGATATGGCAGCCGAGGAAACTGGCGGCCCGGGAGCCCACCAGGTCACGCACCGTGACGCCAAACGGCACGTGCCGGGCGTTCACCAGTAAACCGGCAGCCGCCAGGGGGTTACCGCCGCTGGCGACGATGCCGATAAACATAAACTCGGACGCGCCGGCCAGTACCGTAATAGAAAGCACAAACGGTACCCACAGCGGGAAACCGTAAGCCATCGCCAGCGAGCCATATGACATGCCGACAACGCCGACGGCCAGACAGACGAGAAATATTGCTTTCAGCGTGTCGCCTTTGAGACAGGAAAAATAATGTTTCATACCATTTTAGCCATATCGAACGAATTTCCATTATAATGAACGCAACCCTTTAGCTTTACAAGTCGAACGATTTGTTCGATATAAAAAACATGGAGTCGTGAATGACCCAGCCCATCAGTATGATTGCGAAAAGCCTGGTGCGTGAACGTCAGCGCACCGGTTTGTCACTGGCAGAGATTGCCCGCCGCGCGGGGATTGCAAAATCGACGCTCTCACAGTTGGAAGCAGGAAATGGCAACCCTAGCCTGGAAACGCTGTGGTCGCTGTGTGTGGCGTTGGATATCCCTTTTGCGCGCCTGCTGGAGCCGCAAGAGCAAAAAACGCAGGTGATTCGCCGCGGCGAAGGGACAAAAGTGGTGGCGGAACAGGCCCACTACCAAGCTATTTTACTGGCCGCCTGCCCACCGGGCGCGCGGCGGGATATCTATTTGCTGCTGACGCAGCCGGGCGCGGATCGTATTTCACAGCCGCATCCACCGGGATCGGTTGAACATATTATCGTGACGCAAGGTAAGGCGATGGTGGGATTGACGGAAGCGCCGGAGGAGTTAAGCGAGGGCGACTACATTTGTTACCCCGCCGATCGGGCGCATATCTTTAAAGCGCTGGAGCCGGATACTCAGGCGATTCTGGTTTCTGAGCAGAACTAGACCCAATAATATTCTGCGCATAGGCAGTCTATGCGCTGGATATTTTATATATTTACCAAACATATAATTTATTCTTTTTTATCTATTCCTCTCACTTCTTTCTTTTCACGTTTTGTGATTTTTGTTTACTTTTGTTTTACCTGGAAACATGAGATTGATATCACTCTTCCACTCCCTGGTGGCTCGTATACTGAAATGGTGATTTCGGAGTTAATTATGTTTCTCGAAGAGCGCAGAAAGCATATTCTGCAATATATAAATGAGCATGAAAAAGGGTTTGTTAATTATTTCTCTACTTATTTTAATGTAACAAAAGAAACGATTCGTAGTGATTTGAATATCTTGGCAAGAATGGGGTTAGTGCAACGCTGCCATGGCGGGGCAATTATTTTACGTCGTAGTTTGCAAGCTGAACTTATTTCTGAAACCGGTGATAGTTTTGAGGTTTTGTTACAACCCATAAATCATCGTAAATCACAAAGTAATGGCCAGCAGAAAGGAAAATTTATGCAGGGTAAGGTATGTGTATTTGGCTCATTTAATGTCGATATTGTTGCTAAAGTCGAACGTTTTCCTCGCGGCGGCGAATCGCTAATGGCGCTGAATAGCAGTCTCGGACCCGGGGGGAAAGGCGCTAATCAGGCAACGGCAGCCAGCAAAGCAGGCGCAGAAGTACATTTTGTTGCTAAAGTCGGAAAAGATCAATTTAGTAACCTGGCTGCAGAACACTTAACTCGCTCAGAAATTCACTCTTACACGCTTTATCAATCAGAGAGTGAACCAACCGGTAATGCAATTATTTATGTATCGCAGGAAAATGGTGAAAACATGATTGCCATTTACTCTGGTGCGAACACGACTGTTACTCATAATGAAATTCAGGCCATCATTCCAGAATTATCTTCATCTGATGTTTTATTAGTTCAGCTAGAGAATAATTTTGATGCTACCCTCTCACTCATTAAGATTGCTCATAAATTGGGAAAGCGAGTGATTTTAAATCCGGCACCGTATTCTGCTGCGATTATTTCTGGAATTCCTTATGTCGATGTGATTACACCAAACGAAACAGAAGCATCCTTATTATCGGGTATTGATATCAAAGATCTTAATACTGCCAAAGAAGCCGCTTTGCGTATTGCTGAATTAGGCGCAAAAAAAGTATTGATTACAATGGGGGCTCGTGGCGCATTGCTGCTGGATAACCGTCAGTTTAGCCATATTCGCGCATTCCCAGCGGTCTCTGTTGATACTACTGGCGCTGGCGATGCCTTTAACGGAGCGTTAGCCGCCTCTCTTGCTGCAGGGAATAGTCTGGTTCAGGCCGCAACCTGGGCTTCTGCCTTTGCCTCTCTGGCTGTCGAGCTGGAAGGGGCATCCAATATGCCTGATTTTGAACAGGCAAACATACGACTCCGTAACCTCTGACTCAGGAAAATAAAATGAAAGCGATCAACGGTATTGTTCCAGTAATGCTGACCCCGTTCACGGCAGATGAAAAAATAGATTATCTGGCGTTGGCTAAATTAATCGACTGGTACCTCGAGAAAGGAGTCGATGCTCTTTTTGCCGTTTGCCAGTCGAGTGAGATGCAATTTCTTTCACTACAAGAACGCGTCGAGTTGGCTCGTTTTGTGGTACAGCGGGTTGATGGACGAATTCCGGTTATCGCCTCTGGTCATATTAGTGACGATATTGACGAGCAACAAGCTGAACTTCAGGCGATGGCGCAGACCGGTATTGATGCTTTGGTGCTGGTGACCAACCACCTCGATCCGCGTAATGAAGGTAGTGAAGTCTTTTACGCAACGCTGAACACGCTGTTGGAAACTCTACCTACCTCGTTACCGCTCGGTCTTTACGAGTGTCCAGCGCCGTACCGCCGTCTGCTGAGCGATGATGAATTTACCTGGTGTGCTAACAGCGGTCGCTTCGTTGTTTTGAAGGATGTGAGCTGCTGCCTGGCAACTGTTGAACGTCGCGTACGCCTGGCGCAGGGTACGCCACTCAACGTCATTAACGCCAACGCCGCGATTGCCTGGCCTGCTATTCTGGCGGGTTCGCAGGGTTTCAGTGGCGTGTTCACCAACTTTCATCCTGAACTGTACAGTTGGCTGTGGCGAGAAGGGAAAAACCAGCGTGCGTTAGCTGATGAACTGGCTATTTTCCTTTCTCTGGGAGCGGTGACCGAAACGCTGGGTTATCCGAAAAACGCCAAAATTTATCATCAGCGCTTGGGTACCTTTGACGGTATCACCTGCCGGGTTAACAAGGATGATGTGCTGGATAAGTTTTGGGGGTTGACGGTGATTCTCGACCAGATTCGAGTCGGAAGCGAACAATGGCGTCAGCGTATCGCAGGTTAAGCAGAGGATGCCAATATGATTGTTACCAGTCTTAAGGCATGGGCAGCACAGGAATCAGCCTACCATCCGGTGATTCGTCAGGCGCTGGCTTTTCTTGTGCAGAATGATTTTCAGAATTTCGCACCGGGCAGAATCGACCTGATCCCCGGCAAGTTGTTCTGCCTGTTGCAGGAGATGGACAGCGTACCTTTTGAAGAGGCGCGCCCGGAATCACACCGCCAGTTTATCGATATCCAGTATCTGATTTCAGGCCATGAGCGAATGGGCGTTAGCCGTGTGGAAAGCGGCTTACATACCATCGTTGATGACCGTACACCGCAGCAGGACATCATGTTTTGGCAGGTGGCTGAAGAAGAGACTCAGGTGGTATTAACAGCGGGAATGTTCGCTATTTTTTTTCCACAAGATATCCATCGTCCGTGCTGCCATCCGCAGAATGGTAATGGTGGGGTAAATCATCTACGTAAGGCGGTCATGAAAATCGATCGTGCATTACTGGAGGAGAGGGTATGAGCTCAGTAAATCCAATTACCGCCACGGCCATTGCGCCGCCGAAGCTCTCCCGTCTCCGCTGGGGGATTATTTTAATTCTTCTGCTGGCTGCTGTGGTGAACTACCTTGACCGCGCCAACCTGAGTATCGCTAATACTACCATTTCGAAGGAGTTTGGCTTTTCTGGTACCGAAATGGGCTTGTTGCTATCCGCGTTCCTTTGGCCTTACGCGTTGGCGAATCTGCCAGCCGGCTGGCTGGTCGACCGTTTTGGTCCGAAAAAGATGTTCACTGGAGCGCTGATGCTATGGTCTGCTGTGACCTTCCTGATGGGGTTTGTGAACACCTATAGCTTTTTCTATGGTCTGCGGGTGCTGCTGGGGGTTGCTGAGTCGCCGTTCTTTACCTCAGGTATCAAGATCACCCAAAGCTGGTTTTCGGATAAAGAGCGTGGCTTGCCGACATCGATCATCAATACCGGATCGCAAATTGCTAACGCCATTGCGCCGCCACTACTGACCATTCTGTTACTGTGGGTTGGCTGGCGGGGGATGTTTATTGCTGTGGGGCTGCTGGGGATTCCATTGATCCTGTCATGGCTGAAGTTTTATCGCGATCCGGATGCGCGCGAAGCGATGCTAATCCATACCGGTAAGGTTGAGATGGCTACGGCGGGTAAACCACAAGTAAGCTGGGGTGAGTTGTTTCGTAACAAAACCACCTGGTTCATGATCACCGGTAACTTCTGCATCATGTTTACTATCTGGGTTTATCTGACGTGGCTACCGGGATATCTGGAAACATCACTGGGTTTTAGCCTCAAGCAGACCGGTTTTATCGCTTCAATTCCGTTCTTTGCGGGTATTCTTGGTGTACTGTGCGGTGGAATGCTGTCTGATCGCCTGGTGCGCAGAGGCGTTAATGCGGTAACCGCGCGGAAGGTACCTATCGTGTTGGGTGCGGCAATGGCGGCCTGTTTTGTGATGCCAATTCCTTTTGTCAGCAACAGCGGTACCGCGATTACGCTATTGACGCTGGGTTATTTCTGTTCGCAAATGCCGTCTGGAGTTATCTGGGCACTGGCAGCGGATATGGCACCAAAAGAGCAGGTTGCTTCGTTGGGGGCGATCCAAAACTTTGGCGGTTTCCTCGGGGCTGCGCTGGCACCAGTAATCACCGGGATTATCCTTGATGCGACCGGGCAGTTCACCAACGTCTTCATTCTCGGTGGCTGTCTGCTGTTTCTTGGTGCTTGTCTGTATGGTTTTTTTGTACGCAAATAAGAATAGAGCTAATTAAAATAGCAAGTTATACCCGGTATGACTTACCGGGTATAACGGTTCATTACAACAGATAAAACACTTCTTTTAGCTCTGTGCTGACCGGGCTGTTGTCCGGGTTGGCTGGCATAACGTCGCGCATATGTTTCCACCAACGCTGGCAAACGTCGGTGCTGGCAACGGCATTCCAGCGCTCCTCGGACTCAATCTCCACGGTGGCGAACAGCAGATTACGCTCCTGATCGAGATAAATCGCGTAGTGATGCGCGCCGTGTTGTTTCAGTACTGATTCCAGTTCTGGCCAGATGGGATTGTGCCGACGCTGGTACTCAACGTGCGCGTCGGCATTCACCTGCATCACAAACGCTTTGCGGATCATAACGCCTCCAGATACAGCTCGCGGACTTCATCGCGGCTGGCGATGCGCGGGTTACACGGCGCGCATGGATCGGCCAACGCTTTATCTAACCAGCCTTCAATATCCTCTTTGGTCACGCCAAGCTGGCTGAAACCGGCTGGAATACCTACCCGCTTGCTCAGGGCGCGAATGGCGTTGATGGCTTCCATGCTTGCCGCTTTATCGCTCATGCCGCGGGTATCGACGCCCATCGCCTGCGCCACGCGGGCAAAGCGAGCCTCGGCGTTCGGTCGGTTAAAATTTTCGATTATCGGCAGCAGGATGGCGTTGCAGACGCCGTGCGGCAGGTTGTGGGTTGCGCCCGGCTGGTGCGCCAGCGCATGCACCAGACCAAGACCGGCGCTGTTAAATGCCATACCCGCCAGATACTGACCAAATGCCATTTGCTCACGGGCTTCGAGGTTGTGGCCATCATCGACCGCTTTCGGTAGCCACAGATTAATCAGGCGAATGGCCTCCAGCGCATTGGCGTCAGTGAGTGGGTGCGCGCCGACGGAAACATAGGCTTCCACCGCGTGAGTCAGGGCGTCCATGCCGGTTGCGGCGGTAACGGAAGCCGGGATTTCCAGCATCACGCTGGCATCATCCACGGCGATATCCGGGATGATATTCGGGTCGATGATCACCTCTTTAACCTTGCGAGCAGAGTCGATAATCACCGCATTGCTGGTCATTTCTGCAGCAGTGCCGGCGGTGGTATTGATGGCGACCAGCGGAACGCCGGCATTTTTCACTTTGCCCACGCCGGAGTATGCGGTAGAAGGGCCTGGGTTGGCGGTCAGGATTTTCACCGCTTTAGCGGTATCGATCGGACTGCCGCCGCCGAAGGCGATAATGTAGTCACATTCTGCGCTCTGATACGTCGCAAAACCTTTCTGCACCAGCTCTTCTGTCGGGTTTGGGAACACCTCATCAAACAGGTGGTAAGACATTTGATGTTCATCCAGCGCGCTAAACAGACTATCCAGCAGGCCCAGTTTCACCAATTGACCATCGGTAACAATCAGCGCTTTGCCCCATTGCTTATTCGCCACGAGGTTCACCATATCGGCAATCGCTCCAGCGCCATGCAGGCTAATTTTGGGTAGTGCCAACATAAAGCTCATCACTATTCTCCTTATAATGCTAGTGCGCTTGCCAGCGGAGTCACGCCAAAACGTTTGCCGAGTGCGACCAGTTCTTCACGCGTGATGGTCTGCTTCATACCGCCCATCGAATAGATTTTGACTAAAACCTCAGCGGATTTCTCAGCGGTATCGATCAAACCGAATGCTTCATCGAGGGAGGGGCCGCTGCCGAACACACCATGAAACGGCCACAGAACAAGCGAATGCTTCTGCATTTCCTGCGCGGTCGCCTGGCCGATTTCATCCGTACCCGGCACCATCCACGGCAAAATGCCGACGCCATCCGGGAACACCACCAGGCACTCGGTGCTGCCTTCCCACAGTTTGCGGGTGATCAGCGCGGTGTTGTTTTCCAGCACATAGGTCAGGGCGATCAGGTTGGTGGCGTGGCAGTGCATGATCACGCGATCTTTGCCGTTCGTCGCTTTAATGCGTTCGCAGTGAGAGAGGAAGTGGGCTGGCAATTCGGAGGTTGGCACCGCTTCGTGGGTCAGGCCCCAAAGGATGTGATAGCCCGCACCGTCGCTGTCCACTTTCACTACGCCTAAATTTGCCGCCGGATCGAGCTGAACGTTACGGAAAAATTTACCCGAGCCGGTGACGATAAATGGCGTATTCGCCAGCAATGGCATGGGTTGACTCAGCGCGATATAGCGCGGATTTTCGTGGAAATTGCCGCTAAATGGCGTGATATCTGCTTCATCCAGGCGCAGCGTCAGGTTGCCGCCGTTACGTTCATCCCAGCCTTTCAGCCACGCATCGGATGTGGCTTTGATCATTCCCTGGACAAACCAGGAATGAGTAATGTTCTGCATGTTCGGTGCTCCCATT
This sequence comes from Citrobacter sp. Cc139, assembly GCF_030334645.1. Classification (NCBI taxonomy): domain Bacteria; kingdom Pseudomonadati; phylum Pseudomonadota; class Gammaproteobacteria; order Enterobacterales; family Enterobacteriaceae; genus Citrobacter; species Citrobacter sp. Cc139. The sequence goes on along the minus strand of NZ_JAOWDM010000084.1, from coordinate 33,977 downwards.
TATTGCCCGAAGGTTATCGGGTCTTACGTAGGCCGGATAAGCGCATCGCCATCCGGCAATCGTGTTTTATTTATTGCCGGATGGCGACGCGGGGCGTCTTATCCGGCCTACAGATCAGGTGTCGCTATTAGCTACGTTTGCTCAGGATCTCTTTTTCATAGGCGCGAACGCTATCCAGCCACTGGCTGCCCGCTGGTGTGTCGTGGCGCTGACAATACATTTCCCAGACGGCCTGCCACGGCAGTGATTTTTGTTCTTCCAGCAGGGCCAGACGTGCGGTGTAGTCGCCGCTGGTTTCGAGCTGACGCAGTTGCTCGGTTGGTTCTAACAGCGCGCGCAGCAGGGCTTTTTTCATATTGCGGGTGCCGATAACCCATGCCGCGATGCGGTTAATGGAAGCGTCGAAGAAGTCGAGACCGATGTGTACGCGATCAAACAGGTTGTGACGGACGATTTCGCTGGCAATCGCCTGAGTTTCATCATCCAGCAGCACCACGTGATCGCTGTCCCAGCGCACCGGACGACTGACGTGCAGCAGCAGGCGCGGTACAAACAGCATGGCGGCGGAGATTTTGTCGGAAATCACTTCAGTCGGATGGAAGTGTCCCGCATCCAGGCACAGCGCGGTCTGGCGGCTGGTGGCGTAGCCCATATAGAACTCGTTGGAGCCGACGGTGTAGCTTTCGGCGCCGATGCCAAACAGCTTGCTCTCAACGGCGTCAATATGGTGCGCCGGGTTGAGTTTCTCGCTGATCACTTCGTCCAGTGCTTCCAGCAGGCGCTGGCGCGGCGCTAAACGGTCAACGGTGATATCTTTCATACCGTCCGGGATCCAGATGTTCATTACCGACGGCGTACCCAACTGTTCGCCAAAATACGCCGAGACGCGACGGCTGGCTTTGCAGTGGTCAATCCAGAACTGGCGAATGTGGTCATCGGCATGGGCCAGCGTGAAGCCGTCGGCACTCAGCGGATGAGAAAAGCAGGACGGGTTGAAATCCAGCCCTAACTGGTTTGCTTTCGCCCACTCAACCCAGTTTTTGAAGTGTTCCGGTTTGATTTGGTCGCGGGCAACCGGCGTATCGGATTCCAGATAGATCGCATGCAGATTCAGGCGTTTTGGACCCGGTATCAGGCTCAGCGCCTGCTCCAGATCGGCACGCAGTTCGGTCGCGTTGCGCGCTTTGCCCGGATAATTGCCGGTAGCCTGAATTCCGCCTGTGAGCGAGCCTTCCGGGTTTTCGAAACCGGCGACGTCATCGCCTTGCCAGCAGTGCATGGAGACCGGCAGACGATCGAGCTGGCGTAGGGCCGCCTCGACATCAATGCCTACTGCGGCGAAACGCAGTTTTGCCAGTTCCCAGGCTTGTTCAAGTTGAGTGGTCATGCGCAAAGCTCCTTTGTCTGTCGTAGTGATTGAAACTGCGCCTGGTAGCGGGCAATTTCACTTTCCGGATTGGGAATGAAGGTGGTCAGGTCGTAGTTGGCGCGCACTACCTGACGGAAATCATCGACGTTGTTAAGCTCGTCCAGCGTCATCAACTGGATGCCGATGTTGCCGAGCGTGGAGGCCTCAATCGGCCCGGACATAACGCGAATACCGCAGGCATCCGCGCACAGCTGATTCAGTAACGCGTTCTGGCAACCGCCACCAACAATGTGCAATTGGCTAAACGCTGCACCACGCAGGTCCGCCAGCTCTTGCAGAATGTCGGCATACAGCAGCGCCAGGCTGTCGAAGATACAGCGCGCCAGTTCGGCGTTTTGCAGAGGAACAGGTTGGCCCGATTCACGACAGGCCGCCTGAATTTCCGCACTCATATCGTCGGGGTTGATAAAGCGATCGTCGTTCGGGTTTATCAGGAACTGGCAAGCCGGCAGCGCTTGCGTTTCGGCGATAAGCGTTGGCAGGTCGTCGATCTGACGCTCTTTTAATACGCGCTGGAGCAGCCACAGCCCCATAATATTTTTCAGTACCCGGTAGCGCCCTTCCGCGCCGCCTTCGTTGGTAATATTCGCCGTCAACGCCGCATCGTTGGTATACGGCGTTCTGCTCTCAAACCCCATCAGCGACCAGGTGCCGGAAGAGAGATACGCGCTGTTTTTATCGGCGAGCGGCGAAGCAATGACCGCGCTGGCCGTGTCGTGACTGGCAACCGCCACGACCGGAATTTGATTTTTCTGCGGGCAAATCCAGTGGCCAATGACGTTCCCCGGATGCGTCGGGCGACCAAACCAGGCTTTGTCTGCCCCGGTCCACGCCAGCAGCGTGTCATCCCAGTCGTCGGTATTGATATTGACTAACTGGGTGGTGGTGGCATTGGTGTATTCCCAGTTCATTTCACCGGTCAGGCGAAAACTGAAGTAGTCGGGGATCAGCAGGGCATGCGCCACCTGCGGGAGCAATTCTGGTTGCTGTTCAACCAGCGCGCGCAACTGATACAGGGTGTTAAAGGGGAGAAATTGAATACCGCTACGCCGGTAAATCTCGTTTTTACCCGGTTGCACCATCGCCTGCGACATAATGCCTGTCGTGCGATTATCACGGTAAGAGATCGGCAGACCGACGCGCTGACCGGCGTTATCGACCAGCACGTAATCCACACCCCAGGTATCAATGCCGATGCTGTCTATCAGAATGCCTTCATCGCAGACTTTCTTCAGACCCAGACGAATGTCGTTTTCCAGGCTGTCGATGTCCCAGGTGTCAAAACCGTCCGTTTTTTGTAGACAGTTAACGAAGCGGTGGATTTCACGCAGCGTCAGGGTGCGGTGTTCACTGTCGTAACGCGCCAGCATTACGCGCCCGCTGGATGCGCCGAGATCGACAGCGACACAATGGCGAAAAGTCATAGCGAGGTCCTTCTGAGTTTTATTGCACTCAGTCTAAGAACCCCCGATAAGACGTACCTTCTTAACAGTGACAGGCACAATTAGCGGCTGGCAACATGGCAAAGGTGAACGTGATGATGTTCACAGTTTCTACTCATGGGGCGGATTCGGGCAGATGTGACGCCTTCCGCAATTCCCGATCTTTCCCACCGTATCTTGAAGAATTGACCATGTTTACGCACTTTGGCGTCAAAAATTTAAGGTGAGGGTAGTAACCCTTAATTACTATTCAGCCATATTCGCTAAACAGGGGGAGCCGTCATGACTGTACTGCATTGCGTAGACTTTTTTCCGACAGGTAAAGCGCCAGTGGCTATTGAACCGCGGCTTCCTCAACCCGCGTTTCCTGAACATCATCATGATTTTCATGAAATTGTGGTGGTCGAGCATGGTACGGGGATCCACGTGTTCAACGGGCAACCGTATGCCATCAGCGGTGGTACGGTGTGTTTCGTCCGCGATCATGACCGGCATTTATATGAACATACTGACAATTTGTGTCTGACCAATGTCCTGTATCGCTCCCCGGATGCGTTTCAATTTTTAGCCGGGCTGAATCAGCTTTTACCTCAGGAACAGAATGGGCAGTATCCATCCCATTGGCGGGTAAACCAGGGGGTATTACAGCAGGTCCGACAGTTGGTGGGGCAAATGGAAGCGCTCGGTGAAGGAATGGATACGCCGACGGCGGCAAATCGTGAAATTCTGTTTATGCAGCTACTGGTCGTGTTGCGTAAAAGCAGCCTGATGGCAGCGGCAACCGATAACGACGCGCGGCTTAACCTTCTGATGGCGTGGCTGGAAGATAACTTTGCTGACGAGGTGTGTTGGGAGGCGCTGGCCGAAAAGTTTTCGCTCTCTTTGCGTACACTGCACCGCCAGCTTAAACAACAAACGGGATTGACGCCCCAGCGCTACCTTAACCGCCTGAGGCTTATTAAAGCGAGACATCTGCTTCGTCATAGTGAGGACAGCGTGACGGATATCGCGTATCTCTGCGGTTTCGGCGACAGTAATCACTTTTCGACGCTTTTTCGCCGGGAGTTTAATTGGTCGCCACGCGATATTCGTCAGGGGCGCGATCTCATTGCGGGAAGCAGCCTGCAGTAACGCGAAAGCTATCAACGTTTTTTACCGCCGAATCTCAGATAATCATGTTCCTTAACGCCGGATGGCAGGGAATATTGTGATGGCGAATCAGCTAATCCTTCTGACATCAGACTTTTTCGCGCATGAACAGCAGGCTGTCGCCGTGGCTGACCGTTATCCGCAGGATGTCTTTGCGGAACATACCCATGAATTTTGCGAGCTGGTCCTGGTCTGGCGCGGCAATGGTCTGCATGTTCTTAACGATCGTCCGTACCGGATAACCCGTGGCGATCTGTTTTACATTCGCGCTGAAGACAAACATTCCTACACTTCCGTAAATGACCTAGTTTTGCAAAATATCATCTACTGCCCGGAGCGGTTAACGCTGAATGTTGACTGGGAAGGGGCGATCCCCGGATTTAACGGTACGCCACGGCAGCCGCACTGGCGACTCGGCAGCGTTGGCATGACTCAGGCCAGGCAGGTGATAAGCCAGCTTGAGCATGAAAGCAATCAACGCGATGCGCAGGCTTTTAACATGGCGGAACTGCTGTTCGGGCAACTGGTGACCCTCCTTAAACGCCATCGTTATGCGACAGATACGCTCCCGGCAACGTCGAGTGAAACGCTGTTGGATAAACTCATTACCGCATTAGCCGGGAGTCATGAGCATGCTTTCGAACTGGATAAATTTTGCGAGCGCGAACAGTGCAGCGAACGCGTTTTGCGCCAGCAGTTTCGCAGCCAGACCGGGATGACCATCAACCAGTATCTCCGCCAGGTGCGGGTTTGCCATGCTCAGTATCTGCTCAAGCACAGCCGGTTAATGATTAGTGAGATTTCCATGCGCTGTGGCTTTGAGGACAGTAACTACTTTTCGGTGGTGTTTACGCGGGAAACCGGGATGACGCCGAGCCAGTGGCGTCATCTCAGTACCCAGCATGCTTAGCTGGCCATTCCCAGACCAACAATGTTTGCCGCGACAATAATTACCACGCAGCCAAGACTCAGTACGCTGACCGGACGTCGACCCGCGTTTTTCCACTCTTTCAATACCAGACCAACAATCCCGCCGCACAGGACATAGAAACTCATGTGCAGCATCCAGCTTACATAGTCATACTGTGCCGGAATACGCGCGTGGCCCCAGGCGTAGAAGAAAAATTGCAGATACCACATTAAGCCACCGAGCGCGGAGAGTAGCACGTTGCTGATGATCAGCGGTTTTGCCAGCGAGAAGTCGGCTTTTATCGACAAGTTCCTCACTTTTGCCAGACGAATAAAGCAAAAACCCAGGTTGACAAGCGCACCACCGCCCATGATAACCACATAGCTGGGCAGAGCGACATACAGCGGGTCCACACCCAATGCGGCGGCGGCATCGTGCATCGGTTTCGCGGCGTTCATCGCAAATGACATCCCCGCGGAGAAAATGCCGCACATGACCGCCAGAACCAACCCTTTTTTCAGGTTGAACTCTTCGGCTTTGATGCCCATTTTGCGTTCTTTTAATTGACCCGCACGGGTAACAATGCCCACGCCAATCAGTGCGACCAACACGCCAAGCAGCGTCATGCGTCCGCCGGAGGTGTTGATCAGCACATCAAAGTTGCCGTTGATAATCGGGGTCATCAGCGTGCCGACAATCAGCGTAATACCTATCGCAATGCCGATACCCATCGACATACCGAGATAGCGCATGGTCAGGCCATAGTTAATGTTGCCAATCCCCCACATCGCCCCGAAAAGAAATACCGGGGCCAGTGTGGAAAGGCTGAAGGAGCTGAAGTAGGCCCAGAAATTGGGAAGTAACATAGCGCTGATAGTCCACGGAAGGATAAGCCAGGAGACGATCCCGCCTACCGACCACATCGTTTCCCATGACCAATGTTTGACCTGCTTGAACGGGGCATAGAAACAAGCTGCACTGGCTGCGCCTATCAAATGCCAAAAGATACCCATCGTAATCGCGTTACTCATGACTTAATCCTCGTTATTTTTTATCGTCGGTAATGACCCCTCCGACCTGACGAGTTTAAAAATTACGCAGGGTATTAACCTTTTAACGCTTGCCGCCATTTTGCGCATGTTGGCAATCATCACGTTAAGTGGGTGATTCGGTTCACATCTTTTACAATAAACTGATCGATTAAAACCTTGTAAAAAGTACGGCATTGATAATCATTTTCAATATCATTTAATTAACTATAATGACCCAACTGCTTACGCGGCGTTAACACTGGCCGCCCGACAACACTGGAGATGATTATGAGTTATACACTGCCATCCCTGCCGTACGCTTATGATGCCCTTGAACCGCACTTCGATAAGCAGACGATGGAAATTCACCATACCAAACACCACCAGACTTACGTAAACAACGCAAACGCTGCGCTGGAAAGTCTGCCTGAATTCGCCAGCCTGTCGGCTGAAGAGCTGATCACCAAACTGGATCAACTGCCAGCGGACAAGAAAACCGTACTGCGTAACAACGCCGGCGGCCACGCTAACCACAGCCTGTTCTGGAAAGGCCTGAAAACCGGCACTACGCTGCAGGGCGACCTGAAAGCGGCTATCGAACGTGACTTCGGCTCTGTTGACAACTTCAAAGCTGAATTTGAAAAAGCAGCGGCCACCCGTTTCGGCTCCGGCTGGGCGTGGCTGGTTCTGCAAGGTGACAAACTGGCTGTTGTTTCCACCGCTAACCAGGATTCCCCGCTGATGGGTGAAGCAATTTCTGGCGCTTCTGGCTTCCCTATCGTCGGTCTGGACGTTTGGGAACACGCTTACTACCTGAAATTCCAGAACCGTCGTCCGGACTACATTAAAGAGTTCTGGAACGTGGTTAACTGGGACGAAGCAGCAGCGCGTTTCGCCGCTAAAAAATAAGTTCTACGCTTAAATAATGCCCCTGCAAGCGCTGCTTGTGGGGGCTTTTTTGTGATCAAAATCAACGTGGGAACGATGATCCATTTAAATTGAAACAATGTTTTATTGTGCGGGTGGGATCACTTTTATAATTCCTCTGAATGTCTATCTTCTGTTCATCAAGACGGGCGCATCTCAAAAGCAAGATGCAATCGCCCATAAAAATTGCCCCATTTTTATGTCTACAGGTGATGGAAATGCAGATCAAACGAACGATAGAGAGAATCCCTGGCGGGATGATGCTGGTGCCGCTTTTCCTCGGCGCGTTATGTCACACCTTTTCACCCGGCGCCGGGAAATATTTCGGCTCATTTACCAACGGTATGATCACCGGTACGGTGCCTATTCTGGCGGTCTGGTTTTTTTGTATGGGCGCGTCGATTAAGCTAAGTGCAACGGGCACCGTGCTGCGTAAATCCGGCACGCTGGTCATCACCAAAATTTTGGTGGCGTGGGTGGTGGCGGCAATTGCCTCACGCATCCTGCCGGAACACGGTGTGGAAGTCGGGTTCTTCGCCGGGTTGTCCACGTTGGCGCTGGTGGCCGCCATGGATATGACCAACGGTGGGCTGTACGCCTCGATTATGCAGCAGTATGGCACCAAAGAAGAGGCCGGGGCATTTGTCCTGATGTCTCTGGAATCAGGCCCGCTGATGACCATGGTTATTCTGGGAACCGCCGGGATTGCTTCGTTTGAACCGCACGTGTTTGTGGGGGCTGTATTACCATTCCTGATTGGCTTTGCGCTGGGTAATCTGGACCCTGAACTGCGGGAGTTCTTCAGCAAAGCGGTGCAGACGCTGATCCCGTTCTTCGCCTTCGCGCTGGGTAACACCATTGATTTGAGCGTGATTGCGCAGACCGGCGTGCTGGGGATTCTGCTGGGCGTGGCGGTGATTATCATCACCGGGATCCCATTGATTATCGCCGATAAACTGATTGGCGGCGGCGATGGAACGGCGGGGATTGCCGCTTCCAGTTCAGCGGGTGCGGCGGTTGCCACGCCGGTACTGATTGCTGAAATGGTTCCGGCATTTAAACCGATGGCGCCAGCGGCAACCTCTCTGGTGGCGACCTCGGTGATTGTGACCTCCATTCTGGTACCGATTATCACATCCATCTGGTCGAAAAAGGTCAAAGCCAGGGCGGCGGAAATTGATCTTCGTGGTACCGTGAAGTAAGCCTCTTTTGCCGGATGGTCTGCGCCATCCGGCTTAGTCAGTTAACCTTTGACGACGAACACCTCATCAATAGTCCGACATTCCCCCTCATTCAACTCTCCGCCAGCATTACGTGACACGCCGGTGCAGTAGCCAAACTTACGCGATACCACGGTTTTGATGGTGGTGACAAAATCTTCGCCAATGGCGTAGATGGACATATAGGTGCCAATCTGGTCCTGAATATCGCGAAGCGTCGCCAGGTCGCCCTGCTTAAACGCCTCCCGCGCGCTGACAAACAGTTCCGGCATAACGTTGTTCAACCCTGAAATAATCCCCGCCCCGCCTGCCAGCAGGTTAGGAATGTAGTATTCGTCATAACCGGACAGTACGGCAAAATCTTCCCGCACGGCGCGCGTTGTCTGAATCATACTGCGGGTATGTGACTGACAGTCGACGGTATCTTTGATGCCGGCGAAATTTGGGAACTCGGCAGCGAGAGTGGCAACCAGCTCCGGCGTTAAATCACAGCCGGTACGCGCCGGGAAATTATAGGCAAACCATTTACCGCTGAGTTTCTGTCCCAACTGGCGGAAGTAGCTCAGCAGCTGTTTCGCCGTTTGTCCGTAGTAGTAAGGCGGCAGGATCATCACGGCATCATAACCTGCGCGATATGCTTCCTGCGCCATCAACAGAACATCATTCTGGCAGGTGGATGAGACGTTGGCGACCATCTTCAGCGAGCTCATGGCCCGGGCTTCACGGATCAGCAGCAGACGTTCTTCGAGCGTAAAGGAAGCAAACTCCCCGATGCTGCCCATCAGCAAAATCACGTCGATTTTGGCCTCGGTTAAACGTTTGAGATGCTGGCTCAGACCGTTGAGATCGATCTTGCCGTCATTATCCATTGGCGTAATGGAAGGGCACCAGACGCCAGCAAATTGCGATTGACCAGTCACGTAGTCGACTCCTTATTTGAAATGATGTTTCAAAACCAGCTTACATTGATAGCATGTGTCCCTAAGCTTCATGTGAACCGTGCTCTCATTTTGAGCGACTGGGATAAAATAAATATGGTGTAATGGGGGAAATTTATCGGGAGAGGGAACAGATGCGATATCCGGTCGATGTTTTTACAGGCAAGATTCGGGACTACACGGGAAGCCGTCCCAGCGCGATTGCTAAAGTTCAGGTCGATGGTGAGCTGATGCTGACCGAACTGGGCCTGACGGGGGATGAACAGGCGGAAACGAAAATTCACGGCGGGCCGGATCGCGCGCTGTGCCACTATCCGCGTGAACACTATCAGCACTGGAGACAAGAGTTTCCGGAGCAGGCGGAGTTGTTTGTCGCGCCCGCTTTCGGCGAAAACCTCTCCACTGAGGGGCTGACGGAAGAGAATGTGTATATTGGCGACATTTTCCAGTGGGGAGACGCGCTGATTCAGGTCACACAGCCGCGCTCGCCGTGCTTTAAGCTGAATTTCCATTTTGGCATTAGCGATATGGCCAGCCAGATGCAGAATGCGGGCAAGACGGGCTGGCTATGCAGCGTCATCGCTCCCGGTCAGGTTTCGGCGGACGCGCCGTTGATCCTGGCGTCACGCGTCAGCGACGTCAGCGTGCGCGAGGCGATTGCCATTGCCTGGCATATGCCGTTTGATGACTCGCAGTATCACCGTTTACTGTCGGCTGCCGGGTTATCGAAGAGCTGGACCAGAACGATGCAAAAGCGCCGTTTAAGCGGCAAGATCGAAGATAATGCCAGAAGACTATGGGGCGGCAATCCCCCTCAGGAACGAAAGGAAGTGTAATGACTGAATCTGAAAATGCGGTGGCGATCGTTAAAGAATTTTTGATTGCTTCTATGATCCCAGACGCTGAACGCGCTGCGACGTTTATGCACCCAGCGGTAAAAATTACCTTTACCGGGCGGCGTGAAATGGCGGGTGCCGCAGATATTGTTCTCTTTAACGGCGAACGCTATAAGCGGGTAAAAAAATTGTTGGGCGAATTCGATGCGGTAATGCGCGAAGACTGTGTGGTCGTTTATTCTAACGGCACGCTGTATGGCGAGTGGCCGGATGGACGTGCATTTGCGGGTAATCGTTATATCGATCGTTTTGAAGTCCGAGGCGGTAAAATTACCCATATGGATGTTTGGAACGACAGCGCTGAGTGGATCCTCGCACCGGAAATTTCCCGTCAGGCATAAAGCCCACAGTTCGCTTGTGTAAGATAATTAAAAAATTGGCCTACATAACGTAGGCCGATAGCTGTTAAGCACGTTTGTACAGCGGTAACCAAATCACCAGCCGTAAACCACCCAGCGGGCTGTCTTCGGCCTTCACCCAGCCACGATGCTGCTGGATCGCGGTTTCCACAATCGCCAGACCCAGCCCCGTTCCGCCAGACTCGCGATCGCGCGCCTCATCGGTACGATAGAACGGACGGAAAATCTGCTCCCGGTCTTCAGGGCTAACGCCCGGGCCATCGTCGTCCACGGTGATGGTGATCCCGTCTTTATCCACCGCGAAGCCCACTTCAATCTGCGTGTGTGAATAGCGCAGGGCGTTGCGCACAATGTTTTCCAGTGCGCTTTCCAGCGCATTTGGGTTACCGTACAGCGGCCACGGACCTGGCGGGAAATTCACCGTGAGCGATTTACCCATCTGCTCGGCTTCAAAGGCGGCGTTATCCAGCACTTCGCCCCATAGCTGATTGGCTTTCACCGTTTCACTGACCAGCGCGTTTTTCTGCTGATTACGTGACATCACCAGCAGGTCGTTGATCATGCTGTCCAGCCGGTGCGCTTCTGTTTCAATGCGCTCCAGCTCCTTGCTCTCGCCATTACGACGACGCAGCAGGGCAGTGCCCAGTTGCAGACGCGTCAACGGCGTTCTCAACTCGTGAGAGATGTCCGACAGCAGGCGTTGCTGCGTGGTCATCATCCGCTCCAGCGCCGTCACCATTTGGTTAAAGCTGGCGCCCGCCGCCAGAAACTCCTGCGGACCGGCTTCCAGTTCCGGATGCTGGCGCAGGTTGCCCTGGGCCACTTCATCTGCCGCGTTTTTCAACTTACGCGCCGGTTTCGCCAGACTCCAGGCAAGCCAGAGCAATAACGGAGAGCTGACTAACATGGTGACGATCAGCAACAACAGCGGTCGGTCGAACAGCAGGTTGATAAAGTCAGATTGCGAGCTGCTGGCAGGTCGAATGAGATACAACTGGTAGTTATCTTCACCGTCTCTGACGGAAAAAGGCCCGACCATCTCAACGCGACCGTATTTTTTCTTTTGCGGATGGTCGGCGTTATCGGCCTGACCAATAAAGTTACGAATGATCTGCATTTCGTTGCGTTCTGCGCCGATCACGCGTCCTTCCGTGGTAACAAGTAATAACCGCTGCCCTGGCGGCGCCCACTTGTCTATCGCCCGAAACAAGCGACGCCACCACATCAAATCGTTGGGTGGATCGTTCGCCAGTTCAGCTTCAACGTGTTGCTCAATCATCAACCCCTGGCGCTGCTCGCTGTCCAGTAGCTCGGTCATTTGACGTGAGTCGAGCTTGGGTAGCATCAGTACCAACATCAACACCAGTGCCAGCGTCAACCAGAAGATGGCAAAGATGCGTGCGGTTAAACTCCCTATCATGAAGCGGAGACCATCAGGTAGCCGCGACCACGCAGCGTTTTAAACCACGGATGCCCATCTTTACGCTCTGGCAGCTTACGACGCAGGTTCGAGATATGCATGTCGATCGCGCGATCGAAAGGCGTCAGGCGTTTGCCCAGCACTTCCTGGCTCAGATGTTCACGCGAAACCACCTGGCCGAGATGCTGCGCCAGCAAATAGAGCAGGGTGAATTCGGTGCCGGTTAGCTCCAGAGTTTGCCCGTCGAAGCTGGCTTCCTGGCGACCAGGGTTGAGGCTTAACGCATCCACTTCCAGAGTCGGCGAACCGTTGTCGCTGCTCTGCTGCTGTTCGCTCCAGTGCGAGCGACGCAGAATAGCGCGGATGCGCGCGACCAGTTCGCGGTCGTTAAACGGTTTCGGTAAATAGTCGTCCGCGCCCAGTTCAAGGCCGAGAACGCGATCCAATTCGCTGCCGCGAGCGGTCAGCATGATTACGGGGGTCTGGTGTGTCTGGCGAAGCGCTTTCAGTGTATCGATGCCGTTTTTCTTCGGCATCATGACGTCGAGCAAAAGTAAATCGATGCTGTCATCCAGAAGCTCGAGCGCCTGTTCCCCATCATGGGCAACCAGCACATCGAAACCTTCCATTTCGAGCAACTCCTTTAACAGGGAAGTCAGCTCTCGGTCATCATCAACTAACAGGATTTTATTCATTGTTTACGTACCTCCGAGGCAGAAATTACGTCATCAGGCGTCGCTAATCTATGACTTTACGTTGTTTTACACCCCCTGACGCATGTTTGCAGCCCGAATCGTAAACTGTCTCTCGTTGAATCGCGACAGAAAAGATTTTGGGAGCAAGTGATGGGCAAAGTTACCGCTGCCGTCATGGCCTCAACGCTGGCATTCAGTACCTTAAGCCATGCAGCTGAAGTCGTCACAGGCGATCACTGGCACCTGGGTGAAGGCTCCGCGCAACGCAGCGTACAGAGCCACATGTTTGACGGTATCAGTTTAACCGAACATCAACGTCAACAGATGCGAGATTTAATGCAGCAGGCAAGACACGAACAGCCTCCTGTTAATGTTAGCGAAATGGAGACAATGCATCGCCTTGTCACCGCAGAGAAATTTGATGAAAGCGCTGTGCGCGCTCAGGCAGAAAGAATGGCGCAAGAACAGGTTGCCCGCCAGGTTGAAATAGCCAGGATTCGCAACCAGATGTATCGCCTGTTAACGCCCGAGCAGCAAGCGGTTTTAAATGAGAAACATGAACAACGAATGGAGCAACTGCGCGACGTCGCGCACTGGCAAAAAAGCTCATCGTTGAATTTATTGAGTAGTAGCAACTCACGTTCCCAGTAGTAACCCTGTTTTCCTTGCCATAGACACCATCCCTGTCTTCCCCCACATGATGTGGGGGTTTTTTTTATCAATAACTTACGTATAACCACAAGTAAAAACAGCCACTTATAAAAGGCTGGAGCCAGCCTGGGCCGTTTTGAATTTCCCAGAGTGTGGACGGAATGTGGACACTCTGGGTCACTCTTATCTCAAAGCGATACGCCACCTGCAAGCGGATTTAGTGAGACAGCATTTTGCAGATAGTCTGGCGAAAGATGCGCATAAACCATCGTTTGCTGAATGCTGGCATGTCCTAAAATCTGCTGTAACGCGATAATGTTTCCTCCGTTCATCATGAAATGACTTGCGAAGGTATGACGCAGAATATGTGTTGCCTGGTTCGGCGGAATGTCAGCTTTTACCGCCTTAAGCGTCAGACAAAATTTTTCATAGTCCACTTTAAACAGTTTCGCACTTGCCTCCTTTTTGATCAGCTTTTCCAGTTCCGCAGAAATTGGAACTGTGCGCTTTTTCCCGTTTTTGGTCTTCAGGAAAGTCACGCGGCAATTGACTATCTGAGAAGGCTTTAACGTTGCCAACTCAGACCATCGCGCGCCGGTACTGACGCCAAGAAGGGCAATCAATCTTGCATCGCCGGTTAAGGCATTTAGTAAGCTTCTGATCTCTTCCTTTTCCAGAAATGTCATTTCTGGGTTTTCTTCTGCCAGTGGTGGGAGTCCATGCACTGGATGTGCGCCGGAAAACTCTTCCAACTGAATCAACTTGGTGAACATGCCTGAAAAACGGTACATATCACGGTTAATTGTTGATGCCTTGATACCGTCACGAAGTCGCACAGAACGGTAGTCCATCAGTAGCCGTTTGCTCACGCGGCTAACGGGTATGTCACCGATGCCGCCGATCGTCTTCGTGAGGTGGTTAAATTCCTTCTCACCGTGTTCATGGTTTTGACCGTGATACTTCCACCAGGCATCCAGTAATTCAGATAGAGATCTGCGATCTGTTCTCTGGCCCGCCCATTCCTTCTGGTTAGCGTTCGCTAATGTGTAGCGCTCAAAGGCAACAGCTTCAGCCTTTCTCTCAAATTTCCGGCGGATGCGACGTCCTTCACGCCCGCGCGGTCTGATATCCACTTCATAACGCCCATCATCGAGTCTTTTGATAGTCATAAGACCCTCCGAATAGAGCTTTCAAATTTGCCCGGATTAGTAGTAACAGTCCGAGGTTTCTTACTTACTTCTTTGTAACGCCTGAAATTATATTTCCTTACAAGTAAACAACTTATGTAATAAATATAGTCCCGGTTAATCGTTAGCCAGTTTTGCGGCCTGATGGTGACGAGGTTGTTTCGTCTTGCCCAGAGTGTGCGACGGCCGGGGAAATCTGCCCGGCTTCTGGTGCTGTCTTATCGGTCATTAACCACAGGGTGTATTTTTCAAAATGCGCCGTGTTAGTTACCTGCATGATCACTTGTATGCCTGGCTCTTGATGCCCTCCTTCGTAATTCTTCAGCGTTCCTAACGCTATCCCGCTGATTTCACAGAATTTAGACTGTGTTAGCCCTTCTGCCTTCCTGATCGCTCGTAATTTTTGAGCAAGATTCATTTGATTTGGTCCTGACTTAATGACTATACTCACCCGAAAAGGTCATTGACTCAGAACCTTTTTGGGCGTGAGTCCAGCCGCTCAGGAACCCTCCTGAGCCGTTTTAAAGCCGCTGGATCTTACAAGGTTAGCATGTAACCAAATGAGAATGGAGATAGTTTATGGAAGCTGCTGATTACGTTATTCAGTACCCGCTTGATGCGGTACATCCTGATAAGTTCGCGGAATTGTTAGGTAAACCACGCACAGCCGTACAAACCATGATTGAAAAAAATAAGCTGCCGGTTATTGAGTTTCGTGATCCGTCGAAGCCAAAAGCGCGCGCGGGAGAAAAGCTGGTCTTTGTTCCTGAGTTCAATCGCGGGGTACGTGAGGCGTTTTATAACCGCCCTGTAGAACAGCGCGATGCCTGGTTGCTCTGGATGGGCCTCTAATAGCTCAAGCGAAGGGATTGATGATGCTTATCCAAATCAATAGCAAGACAGCAATCTATCGCGGCTTCACCATCGTGAAGCTACCGCGTAAAAAACCATATTCGCGCCAGCGCTACCAAATCACCAAAGGCGGGAATTATCTGGGGCTGGACTTCGGTCTGTCTCAGGCCCGCCAGACGATTGATCAGCTTCATCGGGGGAAATAATGACTACTTCAACCGCAGCAATTCTGAACGCTCGCCAGAGCGTCAACGCTTCCCGACAGGATGGAACTAGAACGCCGTCCCGTAGTGGTTATGGTCCAAATCACCAACACAGCAAGTCGCGTAATGTTGTTCAGGGAATGGCACTGTCTGATATAGCGAGAAATGGTTTTGAGGTGCGATGTAAAGAGACGGGCATTCAATTTTCTATTCTTCCGGGCGGCTCTATTTGTGATGCCTTCAGTGTTGAATTAGAAAAATACTGGAATAGCGGCGCTCGCTAATTAAATAACTGCAATCTGAATCTGTTTATTTACGGCATTTCTGCCGGGGCTTCGCTTTATCTTTTTTCAGGGGGTTGATTATGACAATTCAAACAAATGAACGCGCGCACCTGCTTGGGTTGTTACGTATCAAATTAACCTTGCTGAAAAAAGAAAAGCTGTCCACCAATGAAATTTATCGCAGCCTGGAAGACTGGATCTACAACAGAGAACAGGTCGCAGAAATCAAGGAGAAAAAAAATGGTTAACTCCCCTCTGATCTGGGCGGGCGGCAAGTCTCGCGCGATGCCTCATGTACTGGAGGCTTTGCCAAAGGGTGAATGTCTCGTTGAGCCTTTTGTAGGTAGTGGTAGCGTCTTTCTGAACACTGACTATAAAACCTATATTCTGTGTGATAGCAACGCAGCGCTTATGAACTTCTATTCAATATTGAAGAGCAATACTGAATCATTTTTAGATGTCGCTGCTAGTCTATTTGATGGCGGTAATAATGAAGAGGTATATTATAAATACCGCAGTGAATTTAATGATTTTAATCGTGATTTTCCCCAGCATAATAAAAAAAATTCTGATGGAAAGGTTTATTATCAGAGTGAGCTTGTAAAGTTTGCAGCATTATTCCTTTATCTAAACCGTCATTGCTATAACGGTTTATACCGAGTGAATGGGAAGAATGAATTTAACGTTCCATTTGGTCGTCGCCGCAAGCCAATTTTCCCTGTTGCAGAGATCCAGCACTTTGCAAAACGAGCATATGAAAAAGGTGCTCAGTTTCTTTGCGCTGATTTCCGTTACACCATCCCTGTTGCTAGCCGCATATTTGAGCACACAGTAATTTATTGTGATCCGCCTTACCTGCCAGCGAGTAAAACGGCTGATTTTACCGCGTACGGTAAACCCTTCACTGTCGATGATCACCGTGACCTGGTTGAGTCGTTGATTACCGCTCATAACAACGAAGGATGCCAGTCTGTTTTTTCCGGTAGCGATACCCCGGAAACCCGCAAAATTTACTACCCGTTCACCCTTAAACCATTCGAAATCCGTCGATCTGTAGGGGCCAAATCTCGCAACTTGGCTGGCGAGGTGATCGGCTCTCTACGCGTCTGTGATTGTTGTGGGCGTACTGGCGGCGGTTGTCCTGATTGCGGTGCTGCGATGGGTGATGCGACCTATTCAGAAATGGTTGCCTCTGGTGCTTTTGATGATCGGGAGGTGTTCTGATGAATCCCGTTGAGGTCGTTGTGACAAAGGTGCTGGATGTGCTTCCGCGCCGTAATTACTGGATAACTCGTGTTGAGGTTCTGGGCGAAGGGGGTTACAGCAATACAGATTTGATCACCTATTCAGAACGTGACGCCAGAGCAATACAGCCAGGCGACACGATTTCCATCTAAGGCGGATTGATGACTTCAGTTCGCCGCGCCCATAGCATGAACGCCATGCCGGGAGGCTCGGTTGAGCCAGCCCGGTATGCTTACGCCTGGAATGAGCCTAAACAGGCTATTTTCGTTGATAAGGCTCCTGCTGTTGATCTATTTGAATTGGGTCAAGAGCAGGAGTTTTTGGCGTGGGTAGAAGATACCCTCAAGCCGTTACCTACTTTCATTCGCCGCCGCATTGCCTCTTACATAAATACCGTTCACGAGGACAAGGGCCGTCATATCGCAAAACTAAAGCTGCGCGATATCGTGAAGCGTGAGCTTCCGCACGTCCGAAACGTCACGAAGCAATATGCGGTGCCGACAGACAATGATTGGATCATTTTCTCTGAACTAAACCCACTATTTCACACGTTTGAAAATCTGCGTGATCTGGCGCGCCGCTTCAATCATCTGGCTGATAGCACCGACGAAGACATTGATTTGTTGGCACAGGACATCGCCATTTATGCCAATACCGTTTTGGCTGAAGTAAGTGAAGGCGCGAGAGTGTTTAGTGATGCTGAGTACGGCAAACGTATGGTGCGTGAAGGCTCTAGGCTGATTGCGTATTTCAGGTTGGTGCCGCCCTGGGCGAAGAAGCGCCAGATGGCGCTTGACGAAGCTGCGGCGGCAATACAAAAAACCACGCATGATCGCTTTTGGTCACGCCTTCTGCGCAAATACGCGCGCCGCTGGCGTGAACATTTGCATATTGCTTATGGTGATGTGCGCCGCGATGTTTCACCGTATTGCAGCAAACACCACGTCACACAGTGGGATTCCCGCCGTAAGCGTAGCCGCGCAATCATGAGCCGCCTTGAACTTGAAGATCAGGTAACTGGTGAGCGTATTTCGCTGATTGAGCAGATTGATAAAAGCATTTCTAACCCTGAAAAGCGCCGCGTTGAGTTGATGACGCGTATTGGTGGCTTTGAGAAGGTGGCAACAGAAAGCGGCTTTGCTGGTAGCTTTTTCACACTGACTGCGCCGTCTAAATATCATGCGTTTACAGCATTCGGGCATCGTAACCATAAATGGAACGGAGCAAGCCCGCGCAAGACGCAAAACTACCTTAATCACGTCTGGCAGCTGATCCGCGCGGAGCTTGCGCGCCGTGAGATTCCAGTTTTTGGCCTTCGCGTTGCGGAGTCTCACCATGATGCTACCCCGCATTGGCATGGCCTTCTGTTCACTGCCCCGGAACATACCGGCGAGTTGCTGGAAGTGATGGAAGACTACGCCACGCGTGAAGATGCAGACGAGCTAACCGGCAAGACTGGCAAGCAACCCCGCTTTGAGCTTAAGCCTATAGATCCGGCTTTGGGGAGTGCGACTGGTTATGTCGTTAAGTACATATCTAAAAATATTGATGGCTATGCGCTGGATAATGAAAGCGACGATGAAAGCGGGCGCCCACTGAAGGAAACAGCAAAACACGCTACCGCCTGGGCTTCATGCTGGGGCATTCGTCAGTTTCAGTTTTTGGGTGGTGCGCCGGTGTCTGTCTGGCGCGAGTTGCGCCGCCTGAAGAATCAGGAAATGGCAGATCGTATCAGTCCGGTTTTCGGTGAGTTACACCGCGCCGCCCATGCGGGGAACTGGCAGGACTACATAACTTTGCAGGGTGGCCCGTTCGTGACACGAAATAGGCTTGTGTTGCGCGCCTGGTATCAATACCGGGATGAGCCAAGCAGCTACGGTGAGTTTCAGAGAGTCATTAAAGGCGTAGTCATGCCAGCATCGACTATTCCTCCGGTTGAAACTCGTCTCCATTCTTATCGTATTGTCAAAATGAAGCCAAAAGCTGACAACGACGCCGGTCGAGGTTTTGACCTTAAGGGCGCGCCTGCGCCCTCTTGGACTCGTGTCAATAACTGTACTAAGTACAAAAAACATACAAATCGAGAGACGAGAAATATACCACCTGAAGATCCGGAGCAGTATGAAATTGGTCAAATGAGCCGTGAACAGAAAAAGCGACTTAATGAGAGCATCAGAAACTACAAACCAGAACGGCAGAAATCACCTGCTGATGTATTTGAGTCGCTTGCAAATGCTATTACCGCTTCAGATTGCGATAAGGTAGATCTGGTGCGCGCTGAAAATTACATGAAAGTGGCGGCGGCAATCCGTGATGAAGCGGCAATCAGGTGCCTTAGTGTTGTTAAGGCAGTACCTGTGACGGATCACCTTCGCTACCAGCTTTCCGTCAGGGGTATAACTTCTAAGCCTGATATTCATGCTTTGTGTAGTGGTGCAAAAATTTCTTTTGGTGATCGACTGGTTTACCTCGATGATGGTTATTTGAAAGAAAAAACTAAACCGTTTTATTGTAGGGCGAAGGCTTGTAATGCGGAGTTAACTCAGGATGATAAGGCCTATGGTGACGAAGGGTTATGCTTGGTATGTACATCGAAGGTTAGCGGTGCAGAAGTCATTGAACAACGCCGCAATGATGCCGAGCAAAAGCGAAAAACTGAAATAAAACAGGAAAATGATGCACTTCTGGAAAGGCTTAGGGTTGCACTAATTAAAGGAGGTTCGCGTGGGCAAGTACTTTGATGACGATGAACGGGAAGCTGACTATCAAAACTGGCTCTATTATCGTGAGTCTTCTCATGAGGAACGTGAGTCGAAAAACCAGTATGTCCGCTCCCAAGAGGGGACAAAAGAGAATGTGACTAAACCAGTGGTCCAACAAGCTGAATGGGCAGTAGTAGACGTGTTTCGTGATTACCCTGAACACAGAGCTAGGATCGCTGCGGCGGAAAAAAAATTTTTTAAGGATAAGATGAAATCTTGCCCTTCAGAAGATGATGAAAGTATTAATTGTGACTAGCGTTGAGAGATTGCGCCCTTCTGTAGCAATTTATGGAGGTTCATTCTATTATCGCTATCAATTGATTACATAGGTACTTTGCGAGACAGGATATGGAAAAATCCGTGTGTCATTACAGCACCAGAATTGGTATTTTGTTCAGAGGTATCGATGAGTAATTCAGTTTCCATTGCTTGGTGGAATACCGGGTTATCACCTGCAGCTGCTAGAGGCAGGGCGTCTGATAGTGATTATCAACTAGCTGTATCTGTGATACTTAAAATTATTTCTGAATATAACGTTGATATACTATGTCTTGGGGAAATATCACCACAGGAAATACAAAAAATACAGCCTATCGTCAGCCTCTTTGGTTTTTTTGTTTATGACGGGACTTATACCGAGGGAAGAATAAAACACGATTTATGTGCAATCATCAGACTTAGTCAATTCGTTATGATTTCAAACAGGAGCGTAATAGAGCAAACGCCAATTGGTCAAGTTAGAGCTGGGCAGGAACTAGAGCTAATTCATGTGAATAGTGGCGATGTGTTTTTTCTATATATATCTCACTGGCCGAGCAGAAATTATGATCACGGTGAGGGCATGCCGCAAAGAGATCAGCTAGGTCGAACTCTTAAGCAAGCAATAGAACGTTGTAAAGAGGAAAAACAAGGTAGATATTTCATATTGGTTGGTGATTATAACGATGAGCCATTTGATACATCTCTTACTCATGCTCTTTACGCAACGCGAGATAGAAATGTTGTTCTGAAAAATAACGGTTTTTTCTATAATCCTTTCTGGCGTTATCTTGGTTTTGGCGCAAAGTTAGAATCTGACGATGAAGCGGATGATAGATGTACATATGGGACTTACTACTATAAGACCGGGAAAATCACGAAATGGCATACTTTTGATCAGATTATGTTCTCATCTTCATTCCTGAAGGGGGGAGATTGGACATTGATAGAAGATAAAGTGAATATAGTTAATAGTGATGATTTGCGTAATTTAATATTGAGTAATGAAACCAAATTTGATCACCTGCCTGTTGTGGCATCGATTAAGAGGGGATAAGAGATGGATTTTAAAAAATATCTGAGTAGCGGCCTTGAAGCAGCTAAAGTTGCAAGGAAAAACAAAAATGAAATTCAAGGTGTTATTAGTGATTTAAGCGATGTAATTAAAGAGCATAGTGGTGGTCTAGTTACTTTAATTATCTCTAATGAGCAACGGATGTCTAAAAATGTTAACAGTTTTGGTATCGGTGCGGCTGCGGCTGCTGCTGCTGCTGGTTTAGGTTTAAGTCCATACATTGATTATAAAGCACTATCTTTAGTACTAACAAAAGATAAGGTGATTAAAAGGGAACAAATTGCCGAGTGGCGAATGAATGAAAGTGATGGATATCCTTGCGTTATTTCTTATAACGGAAGGGACATTAATTGCGGGTCTAAAGAAATGCTTGAAAAAGCATTGGGGGGGCTTATTTCGAATGCCTCTACAGGTGAGCGGTTACTTCAACTCATAGCTGAAGGGAGTAAAGAGTAGCTTTGCACAACCCTGCGCGAAAATGCACAATTAAATCTGGCATTTTTTTAGACGACAACGGCAGGATCTGCGGTGGTTGGCGGAGGATCTGCAAGTGCACAAAAACACGCGTGTTTGTCGCGCGCAGGTGACGGGGGGAAAGCCCGCGCGGCGGGGTGGGAAGGGGTATACCTCAAATATAGGGAAATTGGCGCAATTCTGGCGCGCTGCTGCGTTCTGTGTGTTGTGTGCGGGTAATGGCGTGTTTAGATTATGGGGCGCTTAGAATGGCGCTGGCGTGCCGTGTATTGATGTGATGCGGAGAGCGCCGCCGGGATGGCGGCGGGTTGGTTATTTCATGGTTTCCAGCAGGGCGTAAGGTTTAAAGCGGATCACTTCTTCCCCCAGCCAGTCGTTGACGTGCTTCAGCGCTTCCATTGCTGGCATTAGTTCGTTGATGGCAAACACGCGCGCGGCCTTCTCCACATCACCGAATGAGCCGTTGCCGTCCGGCATGGCCCCCATCAGTTGCGGTGGTACGCGGTGAGCCGCCAGAATGTCATCGCGTGTCGCTGATTTAATATTTAAAAACTCATCCTTTGCTGATATCTGGCTGAAGGGCATCAGTTGTACCCCGTCTTTACCGCCGCCTGGCGCGTGGATCACTACGTTCTTAAATGCCCCTTTGTTTCTGGCTCCCGCCAGTGTTTGCTGTATGACTTTTACGCCAGCGTCGTCCACCTGTGATGTGCCGATATACAGAATGCATCCGGCATGAGATCCGTTTTCGTAATACATCTTGCGGAACATGTCCGCCGAGTGTGACAGGCTGGCTGACAATAGCGCGCCCATGTACTCCGGCATCCCGTAGATCTCCTGATGAATGTCAGGGTTCAACACATGGCAGACAGAGCCGGTTTTAAAAGCTGATTCGTCTTTCCACTGCCTGATAAACCAGTATGTATCCAGGTCAATGCCACGCCGGGTGTATTTCGCCGGGGAATGGCGGAGCGGTAGCAGCCCGCCTAGTCGGTTATTTCGTTCTTCCAGGTAGAAGTTGCCAAACACAAACCAGTCAAGCGCCAGGGCGGAGAACGTCTGGCGAGACAGTAGCGGGTGTGGGATGAAGCAACCCGCCAGCGCGTTGCGCTTGAAGTACAGCGCTGACTGGTGCCAGGACGCCTTGCCGAATGAGCGCGCAAGCCCGTACCAGTCCACCGGTGTTTCGTAATATCTGCCGTTATCGGCGCAATACATATTGTCGAGCAGGTCGTAAGCGTCAGCGACCTGGTATGGCCCATCAAAGGTGAAAGCGCTAAGGGCTGGATCGCGCTTCAGTGCTTCACCAATATCATGTTGCTGTGTACCGTCAGTAAGCATAGTCAGGCCGCTTTCGTGTGTTGTTGTGTTCATTAAAACTCTCTTACGGAACCGCCGCCGCTGCCGTTCTCGCGTCCAAGTGGCTCGTTGATGATTGCCAGCATATTTGCCCAAGCTAAGTCGCCATGACTGACGCCGCGCGCGCGATCGGTGTCATAGGTAATTTGTCCACCGGCGGTGGTGATTTTCCTGACGGCGTTGAATGCTGACACTAACGCCTGTTCACTACGGTCATACTCCCAGCGGCCCGCGCGGATCACCTGCTGCATTTTGAGTACCAGAGTGCGCTTTGATGACAGCGACATGATGAAACAGACCGCCGCCGGGAAGAATTTCTTGACCAGTTGCCAGACCGCTTCACCAATGCCGGTACCGTCAATTGCGATGTGCCGGACGTTGTATTTAATGGTCAGGTCTTCGATCACTTTGGCCTGTTCTTCAAACTCCATCCCGCGTAGCTGGCGCGTCTCTATCGTGCGGAACTTGCCGCCACTGACCAGGGGAGGGGTAACCACGGAAACAGCGCCGCTGTCACCGTTGCCACTGCCGCCGTTGGCGTCGTAGCCTATCCAGACTTCACGATCGCCAAGCGGGCGGGGGGCGTAGGGTTTCCAGTCCTGCCAGTCGTCGTAGCCGTCCGCGCCGCACGTCAGTAGCTGATTAAGTGAGAAAACGGATTCGCCTTCTTTGACGAACTCACACATGTACAGGTTGGTGTATTCATCCGGGGTATTTTCGTCCTGAATTTCTTCCAGATCGGTGAACTCCCAGCCGTGGTCGATCACGTCCTTCAGGGTGACAATCTGCCGCCAGGTTTTGTCCGGGCACAACAGGCCGCTGTTGAGTGTCTTCCAGCTTGTGTCGAAGTCTACCCGGCTGGATTTGGCCCGCTTCTCATTCCAGCGCTTGCCCGTCCAGAACGGGTAGGCTTCATGGTTTTCGCTCGATGGCGTTGAAAAGTAAGTGCGCGTAAGCCCTTTCAGGGTTGCCATAGCTCCAGCTACTTTGCGAAGGTTTGCAAAGTTACCTACCCAGAAAAACTCATCAAAAAACAGGTTGCCGGTGTAGCTCTGCGCGGTAGCGGCAGACGTGCCGAGAAAATGCAATTCAGCGCCGTTCGACAATAGAATTTTGTCACCGCCTTTTAGTTCTACGTCTACCTCTTCGGCAATCTTCTGGATGAAGCCACGGAACTGGTGCGCCTGGCGACGCGACGCTGATAGAAAAATCTGGTTGCGCTGATATCCGTGCTTAATGTCATCTCGCAGCGCCTGTAATAGTGCCTCGCGGGCAAAGTACCAGGTTGCGCCAATCTGGCGGCTTTTCAGGATCATGCGGTTTCGTTGCTGGCGCTGTTCAAACCATCCCTGCTGATGCCAGGCCAGAGAGTCCTGAATCTTTTCCCGTAGCGCGGCGATCTGCGCTTCGGTGAAGTGGTTTTTCTTCTTGCTCGCGCGCGCCTTCTTGAAGGGTTGCGCCGGTTGCCCTTCTGCCAGTTTCTTCACCTGGCGCGTGAGCGCGTCGATTTCTTTCAGATCGCTGCCGGTCTTCGTTGGTTTCATCGCGATTTGGCATAACCGGGCATCAATAGATTGCGTGACGCGCTGAATTGCGGGCGTTTCGTCCCATTCGTCGCGTTTCTTCCACGAATAAACCGTGTTTGAACTGATACCCATCAGGCGTGAAATCTCTGCTGGCGGGTAGCCCTGCCAGTAAAGCTGCTTTGCTCTCTGTCTTACAAATGCGTCCTGGATCATGCGGTGTCCTCTCGTTTCGATGGAGAGATTAACCCGCGCGCGTGGGCCGTTCCCGCTGTTTGGGTTGTGGGCTTTCTCTGACAACTAAAACGCGTTGAGACAATGACTTACCAACTGACATCATGGAAAAACAGAAACCAACCGGCAGGAAAGAACATGAGTGAAACCAGCAAACCTACCCGGAAGAAATTCCGCGTTGCCGTCTCCGGTGCCACCGTTGACGGGCGCGAAATTCGACCAGATCACCTCCGTGATGCTGCCGCGAGCTATAGCCAGGACGTTTACGGCGCTCGCGTGAATGTTGAGCATTATCTCTCGCCTTATCCAGGCAGTGATTTTGGCGCGATGGGGGATGTTACGGCGCTTAGCGCTGAGGACATTACCGAAGGCCCGCTAGCGGGGCGCACTGCGTTATATGCGGAAATTGAACCTTCAGCGCAAATGAAGGCGCTGACAGATGCCGGTAAGAAAGTCTATTCCAGTATCGAATTGCACCCGCAATTTGCACTAAACGGTAAGGCCTACATTGTCGGCTTGGCGATGACTGATACCCCGGCAAGCTTGGGCACTGAGCGTCTGAAGTTTGCGGCCCAGCAGCGTCAGCAGGTACAGGCGTTCAATCAGCAGCAGGGCGAAAGCGCGATGTTCTCTGATGCCATTGAAGCTGAAACGATCGAACTGGCAGGGCAGCGAAGCGATGAAGGTAGCAAGTGGTTTAGCCGCATGAAGGAACTTCTGACCAAAAACCATAAAACAGATGGCGAGCAATTCAGCCAGGTGCGCGAAGTGGTTGAAGGTGTTGCCACGTCTCAGGCGGGCCTTATCGATCAAGTTGCGGAACTGACAAGCCAGCGCGCTGACGACGCTAAGGAAATCCAGAAGCTGAACAGTGAGCTGACCGACCTGAAAACCACGCTGGCAAAGCAGGACGCCAACACCTTCAGCCGCCAGCCCGCACAGGGCGGTAACACCGGCGTTGAACAGGCCGATTACTAACCACGCAAGCGAGAACAAAACACATGGAAAACAGTACCCGCGTACTTTTTAACGGCTATATCGATCGCCAGGCCAATTTAAGTGGCGTTCGTTCAGATGATGTCGCCAAGTCCTTCAGCGTTGAGCCGTCTGTGCAACAGCGCATGGAAAAGGCATCAATGGAAAGTGATGATTTTCTGAAGAAAATTAACGTCTTTCCGGTAAAAGCCCAGGAAGGTCAGAAAATCCAGATCGGTAGCAAAGGCCCGATTGCGAGCACCAGTAACAGCAGCGACGGCAACTCCCGCCGCAATCCGGTAGACAATCACTCTAAAGAGCCGAGCACCTACCGCTGCCGTAAGACCAACTACGACTCAGCCGTAAGCTATTCGCAGTTAGACGCCTGGTCTATGCAGCCTAATTTTCAGTCACTGATCAGCGAGGCAAACGCCCGACAGGTTGCGCTCGACCGTATCATGATCGGTTTCAACGGTACGTCATACGCTGAAAAATCTGATCGTGCCGCCAACCCGATGTTACAGGATTGTGGCGTTGGCTGGCTTCAGAAAATCCGCAACGATGCCCCGCACCGCATTATCAGTAAGGTCACTCTGACTGCGCGTGATGAAGATAACAAAATTGTCGCCAAAGGCACCTATGGCAACCTCGACGCGGCTGTGTTCGACGCCAAAAACACGTTGATGGATAAATGGCAACGTAAAGCGCCGGATCTGGTCGTGATTCTGTCGGCTGACCTGCTTACCAGTAGCTATTTCCCGAAACTGAACGCGCTGAGCCAGACCAATCCGAACAGCGAACTGATCGCGGCACAGTTGATTGTGTCCAGTGAAAAAGTTGGCGGTCTGCCGGTGGTCTTCGCGCCGTATATGCCTGATGACTGCGTGCTGATCACGTCACTGAAAAACCTGTCTGTGTATTACCAGTTGGGTGCGCTTCGCCGAACCATCAAAGAAGAACCGGAATATGACCGCGTGGCTAACTACCAGTCCTCAAACGATGACTTCGTTGTAGAAGACTACGGCAAATGCGCATTCATTGACGGGATCACCTTCGCGGAGGCCGCCCCGGAAACGCAGTCCGCAGAACCTGAAGAGAACGCGGGCGCGTAACTGAAATTGCGGGCGTATATGCGCCCGCCACCAGGAGACTCAAATGTTAACCCCAGCGCAAAAACACTTTCAGAAAGTGATGGCTGATCGACGCGGAGACAGCGCCGCACAGCATGGCGTTGTTCGCACCGCGCATGAGCAAATTTTGCATCGTCTACGCCTCGATCAGGCATCTCTTAAGGCGGTGCAATCTACTGAAACAAAAGCTGTGATGAAGCGTGACATGTTGCCGAATTACCAGGGCTGGATTGATGGAACTCTGGAGGGCGACAGCGGGCGGCAGGACGAAGTGATTACCACGATGATGCTGTGGGCGATCGACTGCCAGGACTACCCGCAAGCGCTGAAGATTGGGCGCTATGTGGTGAAGCATGACCTGTCTATGCGTGACGATTTCAAGCGTACCGCGCCGGTGATGCTGGCTGAAGAAATCAGCAACCAGGCGCTGAACGTCGCGACGACTGACGCTGAGGCGGATATGTCGGCTTATGTCACCGTGCTCGATGACCTGGCGGAGATTGTCGCCGGGGCTGATATGCCGGACGAAGTGCAATCCAAGCTTTGCAAGGCCCGCGCTTTCTCACGCCGTGGAACGGCTGACAATGAGACAAAAGGCGAAGCGCTAAAACTGTTTCGACGTGCGACGGAACTGAACCCCGCAGCGGGTGTGAAACGTGAAATGCAGTCTATTTCACGCGAACTGAAGAAGCTGGCGGCGCAACCGGAAGCGACAGCACAACCGGAGCCTGTGCCGGTTGTCGTAGAGAAGAAAACCGTACGTAAGCCGCGCGAGGCTAAAGCTGCGAAACCGGCAGCAAAAGCCCGCGCACCACGTAAAACGGCGAAAGTTAAAAAAGAATCTTAACGACTTCGGCCCCGACCGACAGGAGGCACGCGCGGAGATCTGCCCGTAACTGGTCTTTTCACCGCGTGTCCACCTCCTGACTTTTTAAGGAGCGCTCATGAGTAGCCTGATAGCGACAAAAACGCCGTTTCCGGCTGGCAGTGACGTAACTGATGTTGATGACGGAGATTCCACGGTAACGGCGGGAAGTTTCTGGCCTGTCATTAACCTGAAGGATTTACGCCTTGCCGCGCGTATTACCGGCGGCGTCACTACTTCGCGACTGATGCACGTCACTACCGAGGCTGTGGGACACGTCATCGAACAGCTTGAAGAGTGGCAGATCAATCAGCAGGGGCTGGGCTATGAGGCGCTGAAGAACGTGCCCGCCGTGGAGATAAACGGCGAGAGCGTGAAGGTGTATCGCTACCGTCGTGCGGTTTATTCCATTGCCCGCGCCCTGGTGATTGAAGGTTACCGGGACGTTGATACCACGCCAAAAGGCGACAAAGACGCCGCCGCGCTGGATTTGCAGAGTGAAGATCTCTGGCGTGATGCTCGCTGGGGTATTGCAGACATCCAGCGCAAGCCGCGCGTTTATGCGGAGTTGTGCTGATGAAGGTCACGGCGTTACAGGGCGATACGCTGGATCAGCTATGCCACCGGTACTACGGAAAAACCAAAGGCGTTACTGAAGAAGTGTTGACCGCCAATCCGGGGCTGAGTGGGCAAGTTTTTTTAAACGCAGGGCAGATGGTTGAAATGCCGGACATTGATACCCAGCCCGCACAGGAAATGGTGCAGTTATGGAGTTGAATTCGTTTCACCGGCTATGGGACTGGGTTACCTGGGTTTCTTCATCCATCAGCGTTGGTGTTGGTGTGATGACGTGGAATGAAAAGCTGGGGGTTGCCGGTCTGGTTTTGGGTGTCCTGTCTGGCTGGCGCGCCTGGGTGCATCGTGCGCGGGTGGAGAAGGCACAGGCCCGCCGAAACTCACTGATTGAGCAAATTCTTGATCAGGCCGAGCGCCGGGGGCTTACCGATTTTGAGCGGGTGAAGCTGGCGCAATTCCAGGCGGGTGACGATGAAGACGGTTATTAAGCGTTGCTCTATCGCCGTGATTGTTGCCCTGGGCTTATCAATGTCGCCCGATGCGCTGAGAACGTCGCCGGAAGCACAGCAAAAAATAGCCTCCTGGGAAGACTGCCGTAACACGCCTTATTACTGCACCGCCGGAGTGTTGACCGTGGGGATCGGTTCCACCGGCAATGTGGAAAAACGCGAGTACAGCAACGCTGAAGTAGCGCGCCGGTGGGTTAGTGATATGCAGCATGCTGAACGCTGCGTAAATCAGAACTTCAACGGCGAAGCGATGCCGCAAAAGGTATTCGAAAGCATGGTTGATGGTGGGCTGAATGTGGGTTGTACGGGCCTGATGTGGTTTACCGATAAGCGGGGCCACAAACAGCGAACAACCATCTGGAAAAACGCCCAGGCGCATGACTGGCACGGCGTCTGTGATCGCTTAACTGACTTTGTGAACAGTGCCGGTAAACGCTCACAAGGGCTGGTCAATCGGCGCACTGACTTTCAGGCATGGTGCAGGATGGATGCGGGGGCGCAATGAAATCAATTTTATGGGGCTTGGTGCTGGCTGTAGTGGCTCACGTATCAGGGTATTACCAGGGATATAAGAGCGGTGTAGCGGATGACAACGAACAAAAGTTACAGCGCATGTTTGATGAAAGCGAAGCCGTGATAGGTGAAATGCGCGATCTGTCTGCTGACGCGCGCGCGGTGCTGGCTGAGGCCAGGAAGACCGAACAGGCCCGCAATACTGAAGGCGAACAACGCCGCGAAAAGATAACAGAGGGGATGCGTGATGATTCGTGTGCCGGTGCTCTTGCTCCTGCTGCTGTCACTGATGGGCTGCTCCGAAAAAGTCAGAGTGCAAACGCGGCTGATTCACGAGCCGATACCGGAAAGCCTCACAAATGAAACGCCCACGCCAGCACTGAAAACGCCGGTGACGTGGGGGGGTATTGCAATTTGGGCCGATCAGTTACATGACGCCCTTGATACCTGCAATGCGGATAAAAGTGATATCCGGGCGTTAAATCTTTTGCGCCTGGCGCGCCAGAAAGGAGTGAAACCACATGCTGAAAATTAACTCGTTACGTAAAGCGCTCACTGACTCTAATCAGTGGTGTCGTGCAAACCCTGAAGCCTTCAGCGTTTTTATTGAATCAGGGCATGTTGAGACGACCGGCGAAACGGCTGATTTTGTTTACGCCTATACGCTGTGTCTCTTTGTGATGAATTTTGCCGGTGATCTGGATGATTTCACGTTACCGCTGATGGCCTGGTTGTGGCAGGAACAGCCACAACTGTTATTGAACCCGGATAAGAACAAAGAAATTAAGTTTACAACCGCAATCAATAACGACGACACCGCCGATTTGTTTTTTGAACTGCCCATCAGCGAGCGTGTGATCGTAATGCGCAATGACGATGGCACGTTAAAGGCAAATCACAAGCCAGAGCCTCGCCCACGTATACCGCCGGAATGGAGTGGAATTATTGAGGACGTTACCTGGAGTGCGTCCCTATGAGTACCGAAGATATTCACGTACTGGATCAGTATTTCTCTGACATCCTGACGGGGGTATCACCTGCCGGGCGAGCCAGGACGGCGCGCGAAGTTGGGAAGATGCTGCGTATCAGCCAACAGCAGCGTATACGCGCACAGCGCAATCCGGATGGAAGCCAGTACCCGTCGCGTCGCCGTAAAACGCTGCGTACCCAGCAAGGGATCGCTTTTATCTGGGAAGGGCAGTTAAGGCGGCTGAAGAACTGGCACAGCGGGCGCGGCAAATACGGGCGAACCATTACCGGATTTGATGAAGACCGAAACGAGATCCGCACGTTCTACCGCGCCGATATTGAGCGTTATACGGAAATCAATACCCGCGCGGGCCAGCGTTCAAAAATGGTCAAGGCTCCGATGTTCGTGAAGCTGAGAACCGCCCGATTTATGAAAGTTAAGGCATCCAGTGAGGGGGCCGAGGTGGGTTACAGCGGCATGGCAGCCCGTATTGCGCGCATTCATCAGTACGGGTTGCGTGAACAGGTCGGGCCGGGGGCGTTTGCGAAGTATGCGCCGCGTGTCCTGCTGGGTATTTCTAAGGCCGATGAAGCGCTGATCCGTAGTGCGGTGATTAACAGCTTGGGGAGTGCTGGGGCATGAGTGCCGAATTGTTGCGCCTCCTGTCTAACATGCTCCGTGTGGGCGTGGTTTTTGCCATATCGGAAGACGGTAAGAGTGTACGGGTGCAGAGCGATGATTTGCAGACAACCTGGCTTCGCTGGACGACGACGCGCGCCGGTGCTTTTAAATTCTGGTGCCCGCCATCGCTGGGCGAACAAGTTTTGTTGGGATGTATCGGCGGCAATCCTGAAACAGCCGTTTTGCTGGGCAGCCTCTACAGCAGCGAAAACGACGCCCCCGCCAGTAGTCTGATGCAGATGATGATCACCGCACCTGATGGGGCTGAATTTAGCTATGACGCAAAGGCGGGCGCGCTGAGTGCTGGCGGCATGAAAACAGCCACTATTCAGGCAAAGACAAAAATCACACTGGATACGCCAGAGGTGGAATGCACCAACCATCTGAAGGCGAAAACCTTTGATTTCTCTGAGGGCGGCGCGCTGACCGGCAATGTAACTCACAGCGGCGGTGCACTTACGTCAAACGGCGTCCAGGCTGACGACCATGATCATGGTGGTGTTCAGAGTGGTAATAGCAGGACTAAGGGGACGGCATGACGGCGAAATATACGGGAATGAACCAGGGCGGTACAGGGACGGTTTCGGATAGCGATCACCTGTGGCAATCCATGAAAGATATCTTACTGACGCCGCTGGGGTCGCGCGTGATGCGCCGTACGTATGGCAGCCTGTTACCTGACTTGCTGGACGCCCCGAAAAACGAAACAACGCGCCTTCAGCTAATGAGCGCCACGGTGATTGCGCTGACGCAATGGGAACCACGGATAGCACTTAACCAGGTCGATATTACGTATTCAGACGCCGGGGCAGTGACGGTTGAGTTAAGTGGATTGGTTACTTCAACGATGCAGCCGGTAAGAGGCGCGGTAAAAGTGAAGGAGTCAGGCAATGGCGACCGTTGATTTATCAGAACTCCCACCACCGGAGATTATCGCGACGCTGGATTATGAAACCATTCTGAGTGAAGTGAAAGTGGTGATCATTGCTGCGTACCCGGAAGACATGCAACCGGCAATAGCAGCGGCAATGGCGCTGGAGTCAGAACCCCTGAATGTGATCGCTCAGGTGATTGCGTATCGTGAATTGATGTTGCGACAGGTCATTAATGATGGCGCTGCGGCTTGCATGTTAAGCCATGCCACAGGCAACGATCTGGATAACCTGGCGGCAAATAACGACACAGAGCGCCTGACCGTTATTGAAGAAACAGATACAACGGATGCGGTAATGGAAAGTGATGCCGCGCTACGTATGCGTGCGCAATCCGCATTTGAAGGGTTAAGCGTTGCCGGGCCAACCGGTGCTTACGAGTACTTCGCAAAAAGCGCGTCGGGAAAGGTTGCTGATGTTAAGGCATCAAGTCCGGCACCGGCTGAAGTTGTCGTTTCGGTGCTCTCTGCTGAGGGTGACGGAACGGCTTCAGACGAGCTGATCGCAACGGTCAACGCAAAGCTATCAGACGAGAGTGTCCGCCCCGTTGGTGACCGGCTGACAGTCCAGAGCGCTGAGATTATCAGTTATGACATCAATGTAACGCTGTATCTCTACCCAGGCCCAGAGTCAGAACCCATTGTGAACGCTGCTGAGGCGTCATTGCAGAAGTGGCTCAAAAGCCAGTGGCGAATCGGGCTTGATGTTGCCAGGTCTGCAATTATGGCGGCGTTACACGTGCAGGGTGTGCAGCGAGTGGAACTGGATCTACCTGAACGGCTGATTATCAGCGATACACAGGCGGCGCGGTGTGCTTCGGTCACCATCACGAGAGGTGGAACCGATGAATAACAGTCTGTTGCCACCTTCAGCCAGTGATTTTATGCGCGGTGCAGAGGCCGCAACATGGCGCGTGAGTGATTTACCCGTAGGCCTGAAAACGTTGTGGAACCCTGATGAATGCCCGGTTGCTTTACTGCCTTATCTGGCTTGGGCGTTATCGGTTGATCGCTGGGATAAAGGCTGGTCAGAACAGACAAAGCGACAGGTGATTAAATCCGCCTGGCTGGTACACAGGCAAAAGGGAACTATCGCGGCGCTGCGCCGTGTCGTTGAGCCGTTCGGCTTCCTGATAAAGGTCGTTGAATGGTGGCAGAACGGAGGCGAGCGGGGAACATTTCAACTTGAAATTGGTGTTTCTGATTCAGGGATTACAGAAGAAACCTATCTCGAGCTTGAGCGTCTGATCGCTGATGCAAAACCATGCTCACGGCACCTGACCGGCCTTGCTATCAGTCTGCAGACTAAGGGGGCAGCATATGCGCATGCCGGATGTTATAGCGGCGACGTGATGACAATTTTTCCCTATATGCCTGAAGCCGTAGAAGTCAGTGGCGGGTATTTTTCAGGTGGCGCAATTCACATTATTGATACGTTAGAGGTAACAAATGGCGGCTAAATTCTTTGCCCTGCTGACTAATCAGGGGGCGGCAAAATTATCAAATATGGCTGCATTGGGTGAGAAGTTAGAAATCACCTCGCTCGCAGTTGGTGATGGCGGCGGTACATCACCAACACCAAATCAGGCACAGACAAGGCTGGTTAATGAGGTACGCCGTGCCCAGATTAACTCACTGTCAGTGGACGAAAAAAACGATAGTCAGATTATTGCTGAACAGATTATTCCTGAATCCGTTGGCGGGTGGTGGATTCGGGAGATCGGACTCTTTGACGCTGATGGCATCTTGATTGCTGTAGCCAACTGCCCGGAAACCTATAAAGCGACAACAGAGGAAGGGTCGGGGCGTACACAGGTTATCAGAATGATGCTGACGGTATCGAGTACAGACGCCGTTACCCTTAAAGTTGATCCTTCAATTGTGCTGGCAACCCGCCAGTATGTTGATAACGCTGTCATTGAAGTGAAGAACTACGCTGATGGACTCATGCGCAGCCACGAACAGTCGCGCAACCATCCTGATGCAACCACTACGGCTAAAGGTTTTACGCAGCTTAACAGCAGTGTGACGGATGACCGCGATACACAATCGGCAACCCCGAAAGCCGTAAAAATTGCGATGGATAACGCGAATGCGCGGTTGGCTAAAGATCGCAATCTCGCCGATTTACCTAACCCGGCACTGGCGCGCCAGAATATGCAATTAGGTGATAGCTCGACGAAAAACACCGGTACAACTGCCAATACTGTTGCAGCGGGTGATGATGCACGTATCACCGGATCGATGCAGAAAAGCCAAAACGGTGCGGATATTCCAGACGTGGCGAAGTTTCTCCAAAACCTT
>NZ_JAOWDM010000083.1:0-44480 GCF_030334645.1 Citrobacter sp. Cc139 | reverse complement strand
TGTAGTGGTTTACTGAATTTGGCCACCTGAACAGAGGTGATATGCTCATCTCAGAACAATACAGGTGTCCCAATGAAAAAAAGAAATTTCAGCGCAGAGTTTAAACGCGAATCCGCTCAACTGGTCCTTGATCAGAACTACACAGTTGCAGCTGCGGCCAGTGCTATGGACGTGGGGCTTTCTACCATGACGCGATGGGTAAAGCAGTTACGGGATGAACGACAGGGCAAAATACCTAAAGCCTCTCCTATAACCCCAGAACAGATTGAAATACGTGAGCTAAAGAAAAAGCTACAACGCATCGAAATGGAAAACGACATATTAAAAAAGGCTACCGCGCTCTTGATGTCAGACTCCCTGAACAGTTCTCGTTAATCGAGAAACTCAGAGCGCAGTATCCTGTGGTCACACTCTGCCACGTGTTCGGGGTTCATCGCAGCAGCTACAAATACTGGGTGAAAAGCCCCGAAAAGCCAGACGGCAAGCGGGCTGTATTACGTAGTCAGGTTCTGGAGCTGCATAACATTAGCCATGGCTCTGCTGGCGCGAGAAGTATCGCCATTATGGCAACCCTGAGAGGCTTCAGAATGGGACGCTGGCTTGCCGGCAGGCTCATGAAAGAACTGGGACTGGTGAGTTGTCAGCAACCCACCCACCGGTATAAACGGGGTGGTCATGAACACATCGCTATCCCAAATCACCTTGAGCGACAGTTCGCAGTGACAGAGCCTAATCAGGTATGGTGCGGCGATGTGACGTATATCTGGACAGGCAGGCGCTGGGCTTACCTCGCCGTCGTTCTCGATTTGTTCGCCAGGAAACCGGTAGGCTGGGCAATGTCATTCTCACCGGACAGCAAGCTAACCATCAAAGCGCTGGAAATGGCGTGGGAAACCCGAGGTAAACCAGCGGGAGTGATGTTCCACAGTGACCAGGGTAGCCACTACACAAGCAGGCAGTTCCGGCAGTTACTGTGGCGTTACCGGATCAGGCAAAGTATGAGCCGACGCGGAAACTGCTGGGATAACAGCCCGATGGAACGCTTCTTCAGAAGTCTGAAAAACGAGTGGGTGCCAGTGACAGGCTATATAAACTTTAGCGAAGCAGCTCATGCGATCACAAACTATATCGTCGGGTATTACAGCTCGCTAAGGCCGCATGACTATAACGGTGGATTACCTCCAAACGAATCGGAAAACCGATACTGGAAAAACTCTAAAGCCGTGGCCAGTTTTAGTTGACCACTACAGTTGAAGGTGAACGCCATCAATAAAAAAGGCCGCATTAGCGACCTTGTGATTCGTTTGGTTAGCGTCATGCGGCCTCAGTCGTCTTTTTGAAGGAGTGAGCTATTCGCGCCGATGCGATTGTCACGTAGTCAGGATTCATGTCGATGCCTATGAAGTTGAAACCTTCTTCGATAGCTGCCCGACCAGTGCTTCCGCTACCCATCCATGGATCCAGAACGGTACCGCCTTGCGGGGTAATCAACCTGCAGAGGTAACTCATCAATGAGATCGGCTTAACGGTTGGGTGATTGTTCTTCGCACCATTGGTGCGACCGGCACCTGCGCGCGGATCATTAATTCCGACACTTCCATCTTTGCGACCTCCAGTCATCTCACTGGCTGATATCGATATGAATCTCTCTAGCCCTTCATCCCTTTCTTTCTTCGTTACCTTGGCGCAGTAAAAGAACCTAGCCGCACTTTTGTCGCTTTCCACTCTAGCGACATGCGCTTTTGGAGGTGGCATATCTCCATACCTACCTTGAGAAATCCTAGACCTCCCAGTCTCTTTTAAATCTCCTTGCTGACCTTTCGCATCCGGGAACGCTGACACGACAACATCACTTCCATCGTGAATAATATTTGCTGGCCAACGCCCCTCTGGTGCCTGTTCGTAACCACTAAACGGGTCGGTACCGTCACGCTGATGTGAAAGCAGGACTCCAGCGCCACTGCTAAGCGACTCATCAGTTTTTATCCGGCAGGAGTCGATATTTATTGCGCCGGTACCATGCTCGGTCATGTTGGCTGAAACAGTCTTCTTGAAAGGTTTGCGAGCCATGACGATCGGCTCATGGGCTGGTTTTAACGCGGTACCCCATCCATCAAATTCACCATCAAGATTATGTGACTTGGGAAAGCCGCTACCGTAAATCCAGAGGATTTGGTCCCGGATTTCGAAACCAGCATCCTCAACGTTAACCACAAGGCGGTGATAGGTACGGGAACCACCGAAAGCCAGTAGGTGTCCTCCAGGCTTCAGAACTCGCAGACATTCCTGCCACTGCTCAACGGTCGGGACCTCGTAATCCCATTTGTGGTTCATGAAACTCAGTCCGTACGGTGGATCCGTCACTATGGCGTCAACTGAGTTATCAGGCAGCGTTTTCAGAACGTCCTCACAACGCCCGACGTGAAGTTGATAGGTCATGCGTCCTCCTGGTTATGCTTATCCCATCCATTCCGCTCAATATTCACCTGCAGCGGCTTATCTCCGACCTCTTCGATACTCCTACCGGTAATTTCTGCTATTTCTGCGTTGGTGTAGCGCATGAGCGCTGATAGTTCTTCTATGCTCCAGACTTTCATCAGTCGCTCCTTATTTGTCCGTAACGACCGCGATAAGTGCGCATACGGTCATCAACGTAATCAGGTTCTACAGGTCCAACTACCACCAATCCCGGTCTGAATGACGCTTCTAAGTTGGCGTACCAGACTTCCTTTTCGTGCAACTCCATAAGCCTGTCTTCCATGCTTGGCTTCTGGTAATCGTCATTAGCGATAGCTGCAAAGCAACGAGCCAGCACCTCTTCTTTAGTGCCGGATCGCTTTGGTGGACGCAGATATCCCGCCCCATGAAGAGGTGATGACATGATTTAACTCCGTGGGTTTATTTGGTCAGCTTCTGCCAGATGGCTGAAACGTATTTGGCTTGGTGGATGGCATCATCCAATGCGCTGTGGCGGGTTCCTTCGAATGGCATATCGCGTTTAGGGTCGATGCCGATTACTTTCCCCATCTCCACGACAGTGCGTACATCTCGGTCATTCCACCATTGCCACGGCGCTTCATGACCGGTTAGTGCATAGCTGTTGCGAAGGATTACGCAGTCGAAAGAAGCGCCATTACCCCATACCTGAACAAATCTCGGCTTGGCATGTTTGGAGATGAAATCAGATAGCCAGGAGAGAGCGGTTGAAAGCTCCTGCGTGTCAGTGGTTAATGCCTTGCGAGCATCTTCACCTTGTTCCATCCACCACAGGATTGTGGAGGCATCAGGTCTGGCGCGGAATCGCATTGATGATTCGAGAGATACGTTCACCTGGAAGTCGGAACCAATTTCTCCGCTATTCGGTTCGAAGAATACAGCACCAATGGAGATGATCGGCGCGTACGGACCGTTACCCATGGTTTCCAGGTCAATCATTAAATGGTTCATATCAGTCCTTAAAATGGAATATCGTCATCAAAATCCATAGGCGGCTCGTTATGCTGTTGTGCCGGTTGCTGCTGTTTCCGTGGTTGTTGCTGGCTGTTACCTGCTGGCTTTCCTTCTGCTTGCTTCCCGCCAAGCATCTGCATGGTTCCACCGACGTTAACCAGCACCTCAGTGGTGTACTTCTCTACGCCTGATTGATCTGTCCACTTCCGTGTGCGCAACTGGCCTTCGATATACACCTGAGAACCTTTTCGAAGATATTCGCTGGCTACCTCCGCCAACTTGCCAAACAGCACCACACGGTGCCATTCTGTCTGTTCTTTCTGCTCACCGGTTGCTTTATCCCGCCATGATTCCGAAGTTGCCAGTGTGATGTTGGCTACTGCGCCACCATTTGGTAGATAGCGAACCTCAGGGTCTTGCCCGAGGTTGCCGACGAGGATCACTTTGTTTACGCCTCTGCTTGCCATTTATGCAGGCTCTCCTTCAAGTTCATCTTTGCGAATGTTGTAAACGTCCTGGGCTTTCTGCTGCTCATCAGTACCTTCGAGCATTTTCCATGCTTTAGCGAACGCCTGTTTAAGCTCATCGACCGATGTCTTTTGTGCTGCGGCATCAGTGAATGCCTTCAGGATCTGCTCAGGAGTAGGGGATGGTTTTGATTGTTTAGCTGGCGCGGAATTCTGCTGATGTTTGTGCTCATCAGTATCAACATCTTTGGAGTCATCAATGCCGAACAATCCGTTAAGGCAATATTTGCGAGCGTAAGAGCTTGTAGCGCCAGTAACCTGAGCGGCATCCATACCTTTCTTGCTTTCTTCTTCTCGCGCCATAGCGGTTGCTGTGTGCTTATTTTCACCGTCCGTGATTATCGCCGTGGCCTTGACGTAATACCGATCGCCAATCAACACGATTTCATCACTAATCGATAGGAAAAGACCGTTCAGTAGCGGCTTAACTCCTTCGAGAATGTCCTCGCAACTGCGGTATTTGTATTTACCGAACGAGTTGTACTGATTTTTTGGCGCATTCAGATGCTCCTGAATGAATGCCAGCCGCTCATAAAATGTGGCGCTCATAATCACCTCAGAATGGAAGTTCGGAAGGGTTAGCCAGGAACTCGCATTTATTCATGCGCTCACGTTTAGCCATATACAGGCAAAAGCTTTTCATCGACTTGTTACCTGACTTGCGCCAGTAGAGCGCCTCTGTGACGTGGTACTGGCGCTTAATCCGGCTTAGTTCTGGTGTTGTTGCTAAATCAACTGGGATCATCTTTCACCTCAGTAGTTAATTTGTGTTCTCGGTACCAGGCCATCCATCAGCGCTTTCAGGACTTCGATCGCCTGATCACGTGAGATGCTGGTATTAGCAGTGAGTGCGTTTACGATTTCAGTGCCGACGGCCTTGCGGTGCTTAACATCTGCTTCACGCTTTGCCTTTTCGTCAGCGATACGCTTCTCTTCTGCCAGACGTGCGGCTTCTTTCGCTTCTGCTTCACGCTTAATTCGATCTGCTTCTTCCTGAGCTTTACGCTGCTCCGCTTCAATGGCTGCTTTCTTCTCTGCTTCAGCTTTCGCTGCGGCGTCTTTAGCTTCCTGCTCTGCGCGTTCTTGTGCTTGTTTAGCCAGCAATTCAGCCTGAGCTTTTGCTGCAATCGCATCCTCTTCACGCTTCTTCGCTGCCGCCAGTTCAGCTGCCGCTTTCTCTTCGGCTTCGCGCTTGGCCTGTTCTGCTGCCTGACGTTTCAATTCC
The DNA here is from genome assembly GCF_030334645.1 of Citrobacter sp. Cc139. Lineage (NCBI taxonomy): Bacteria > Pseudomonadati > Pseudomonadota > Gammaproteobacteria > Enterobacterales > Enterobacteriaceae > Citrobacter > Citrobacter sp. Cc139. Next base: position 39,278 of record NZ_JAOWDM010000083.1, on the reverse strand, counting down.
TCTTCGTGAGCAATGCGCTGGCGTTCTTCTTCCGCTTTCTTCTCTGCCACTTCACGGTCGAAAGCGTCATTCATCAGCAGAGCCATTTCGTGGTCTGCTTCGAACTTGGCCGCCAACTCCTGATCGAACTTGATGTTCATTTCCAGCGCTTCGGCGTGCAGCGCGTTCATGGCTTCTTCAGCCTTGATGCGTTCCTGCTCGGCTTCCCATTCGGTAAGTGGGCGCCGAACTTCATCCTTCAGCGCGTCCAGCCTCTCACGTACAATGCGGCGGCTTTCGTCGATCTGCTTCGGCAGGGCTTTAAGCTCGGCAACCAGATCTTTACCGGCGTTGTCGATGTAGGTTTTGGAACGGGCAACCTTATGCGCCATGGATGCGATAGCGTCGCGGCCTTTGCGGGTCGACACATCCGGCACCAGGCTGCGAGCTTCTTTCTCGATCGCCTCAATAATCGGGTCGAGCTGCTCTTTGGTTGTGAATACCGCCATTGCGTTCTGTTTCTCAATGACGACTAAATCCGTTACTTCGCTCATGGTTTCTCCTGAAATTTGGATGTGCAGATCCCGCCCGCAAAAAGCCAGGCCGATCGGTTGAATAGGGTGGTTAATATCAGTGAACCATCGGCTCGCCGCGCTCATTCAGCAGCACAACGACGGAATCACTTTTGATGATGGTTTTTTCGAAGATGTTGAAGGCGTACAGGCCTTTCTCAACGTTCGCAGAGGCGCGATAAGTTTTACCGTGGTGTTGCAGCATTGTGCCCGGTAAAACCTCGCCACGTGGCACTGATGCGGTGCCGTAGTGCATTCCAATCATACCTTCACCTCAACCTGTTCCAGGAGGCCAGCGATATGCATCTGCCAGCGGTTAAGTACCAGCTTTTCACGCGGTGCCGATACAGACGTCAGCTGCCACTCGTTATCGTTGAGCTTTTTGGCGGTGTACTGCTTTCCGTTGTGGGTGACTGTCATGAGGCCTCCCGGTCGTTGAGGTGCTCTCGAATTTCAGAAATCAACTTTTCCGCATCTACCTCAAAGCGCTTCAAAGTGTCGCACCCGCCAACCTTGTCACCGGAAATACGACACCCGAAATCGTCATTGCTGACGCACAGGGATAGGCCACCAGATTGGTTGTGGGATATTTCGATATAGACGTTTCCCGGTTTGAGTTTGCTCATGATGCCTCCCGCTTTTCTTTGATGTCGGCGCGGAGGTGAATCTCTTTCCCATCAGCTGCCTGGAATATCAGGATGTCATCACGAACCGCGAGAAGATTGGCCACTGCAAATAGTGCCTCGTCAGTGACATCAAATTTCTCACCGGTGAACTCGCGAACCCCGGGCGCCAATTTGCTTGGCTTTGATCGGCCAGCGAAAATTCGCTTAGTCAGGCCTGAAAAACCTACTGTGATTGGGTTACTCATAAATCCTCTTGGCCTTATCGCGGCGAACGGAACATTAATAATGGGGTTGCGCAATATCTGGCGGTGGATGGCCGCCGGTTGTCATAACGAAACAGGCTCTTTGAACCCGTTTGGGTATGAAAAAAGCCGCTTGTTAGGCGGCCTTACCTTCGAACTTCGTTCCGCAGAATGGGCAGTAATTAATTGCGAGCTTGGTGTCAGCGTTTGTAAGGCGCTGCTCCGGATCTCCGTTTTTCTTGCGCTTGCGATATCGCACGTTGAACGGAAGCATTACCTGGCAATAGTCGCCTTTTTCGAGAACCCAAACGCGGTTACCAAAATCACACTCATCCATCGAATAAACGGCGTCACCAAGCGCCTCTTTGACGCGCCCTGCCATCCGTTCCTTAACTTCTGTAAAACACTTACATGCCATCGCCTTACCCTCTGTCGTTACCCGCTGATGCGGGAGAAATGCTTTGGTCGGTGTGGTGGACTGGCACTGAGTCGCCACTCTCACTTACTTCCTGACGCCCTGTTTTCTGTATTGGCAAACAACTATCTGCCCAGCCGGTTTTCAGGTCTTATCACACTGCTAGCGTTGCACCTCGCTTGAGGACACCGCCACCACACCCCAAAGCACTTCGCCACAACGAAAAGAGCACTACCGCGTTTTGCCATTCCATCCTGGCTTTTGGTACTGCAATGGCTGCGAGATTATTTTTTGCATGCCAGCGCTCTTTTCGTTGTGAGCCGTCTCTCCGGCTGTCACCCTTGGCGTTTCATCCAGTTGCAGGCCGTAGCCACTTACCAGACGGACGCCACTCGAACTTCGTGTTGCGGGTTACACCTGTACTACGCGTCGAGTCCGCGCCCCGCAGTTAGCCTCTCATGCGGGGAAAGCTGTGTTTTTGGCAGTAGGTTGCCAGCCAGGCAGCTAAGATTTGTTCATTAAGCGCCAACTCCCTGCCAGTGTTGCCCGTTCTCACGCCGTTCTCGCTCTCGCGCGGGGATACCCTCTCACCGACCGGATCGCACCCGGTGATACAGCACGTTTACGTGTAGGGGTCTTAACAGGTCATTGACGCTGTAAATCTGCATGTTGTTAAAAAGCAGGCGACTTGCTGTCCGCCGCTGGCTAACTTCGCTCAGCTGTCGATGTTTCGTTTCGATGAGTTGATAATAGCGATGAGTATTGTTTATAGCAATACGTATTGATATTAATTGATAGCAATAGGTATCAATTCATTGATAGCTAAAGGAATTTATTTTTGTAAAAGTTGCGTGGTATGCTCATAAAAACATCAAGAGGCTGGTTATTTATGGAACTGGATGATGAAAGAGTAAACATGATGGCTCACGCAGCCGGGCGCGCAGTGATGGAATTGTGCCTGGCAGACATTCCTGTGACTCAGAAAGCTATAATCGACAAGCTGGAGCAGTACCGGAAGGAAACCGGTAACGTGATCGGGAAGGGGATTAACAGAGATGCTGCGGAGATCGTGCGGAATGGAAGGAAAGCATTAAGGTGAAGAAACCCGGCCAGATCGCCGGGTAAAGCTAATTGGATTATTAATCAGCCCAGCCTGATTTTGTATTAATTGCCGATTCGGCCATGGTGTATTTCTGCACCTTATCGTCTTTGAATAGAATGGTAAGCTCTTTCTTGGTGCCATTTGTTCCGTTATGGAAAAGACCATAGAAGGGGATGAACGTAGTCCCGTTCACCTTCACTTTTGCGAAAGCATATTTCCAGATTTCATTCCCGCCATCAGTGTAAGAAACAGCGTCTGGTGAGCCAAAATAGGATTTAACTTCAGCCTTTGTTGTCTTTCCTTCCTGAATTTTTGACTGAACGCTAGTTTCTGTCTCGTTCTTCAGTTGCTGGTTACCAGAGGATGCGCAGCCTGCAAGAGTAACAGCCAAAGCGACTGCAAAAAGGTATTTTTTCATTGTTTTTCCTTTGCTGTGAAAGCTTCTAACGATGAAGCTAAATATATTTCAACCGTGTTTTCTGTATGTCTGCGGCATACTACCAATCACCTTGCCGAACACGAAGATTTTATTCATCTCTTCTTTTTCGATCGGTTCCCACGGGCGATATGTCTTATTGTCAGATATGACCAGCAGCTTATCCTTCATCTTCTGCAGGCGTTTAACGTGTGATGTGTCGTCGTAGATGAACGCGTAGATTCCGTCACCGTCAAAGTGTTGGACGCTGATATCCACAAACAGCAGATCACCTGGCTCAATAGTGCCAGACATGCTGTCGCCGCGGACGTTGATAATCCTTATTTGTTCTGCCTTCCTGCCATTGAACATCCGGCGAGCATCTTCGACTGAATATTCCACGGATCTAAGCACCTCTACAAACTCGCTATTGATGGCGCCTGGTCCGGCGCTCACACAAAAGTCTAGCGCTTCAATTCGAAAAGTGTCAGTAGGTGCAAGCTCTGTTTTTGGCTGCGAAATTTCAGGAATTTGACCATCTGCACGCATCGGCCCAACTCCGGTTGAAAGCCACTCAGTTCGAACGCCAAGCGCATTGGCGATCTCAACGATTTTAGTCGAGCCACGCGCATTTCCACTGGTCAGCCTCCAGATAGTGGGCTGAGCAATGCCAGCCGCTTTAGCTAAAGCGCCCTGAGACATGCCAGATAGTTCCATTGCCTGATTCAGGCGTTCTGCAAGAGTTTCTTTTTTCATGAGTTTAAATTTATACGCTTGCGTATTGATGGTCAAAACACGTTTGGCTATTGCTTAAATCAATACGCATTGCTATTATCAATTCACACCAATACTCATAGGAATTGGAATATGACGAACAAAACCATCCAGCGCGCCATTGATATCGCTGGTAGCCAGAAGAAATTAGCCGACCTGTGCGGCGTGGCGCAGCCGACGGTATGGCGCTGGTTGCACGGTGGCGGAATCGATGCTCGCTACGTAATGAAAATTGTGTCTGCAACCAACGGCAAGCTCAAACCAGCAGATATCCGTCCAGATCTCGCCCAACTGCTTGGGGCGAATAACACAGCCGCTTAACGGCGGCCCTAACCACGAAAGGGAAAGCAATGCATTCACTTGCGTATCAACACAATACCGGAATACACCCGGGAGCGATGATAAACCGCGCTCAACCTAAGGCGGCGCCGGAGCACGACAAGATCCGCGATGCGGTCCGTGCCTGGTCGTCGTCCCTGGACAATCAGGACGTCGTCTCTGCGCTAATCATCAACGAATACCGGGAGCAGGGCGGGACCGCCATCAGCTTTCCGGACGACATCAGCCGGGCACGCCAGAAGCTGTTTCGCTTCCTGGATAACCGCTTCGACTCCGATCAGTACCGCGAGAACGTTAGAGAACTGACTCCCGCAATCATGGCTGTTCTGCCGCTGGAGTATCGTCACCGCCTGCTGCCAGAGGACAGCTTCATGTCCCGTTTAGCGCGCCTTGAGAGGGAAACGAGCGAGGCGAAGGTGGCCGTTGCAATGAATGCCCCGCGCCATCAAAAGCTGAAGGAACTTAGTGAGGGGATCGTAGAGATGTTCCGTGTTGACCCGGACCTGACTGCGCCTCTGATGGCCATGGTCACTTCGATGCTGGGGGCTATGTGATGGGGAGTATCAATAAAGGCGAAAGCCGCGCTGTTGGTAGCAGCTACGGCTCTCAAAACACTGTGTTATGTCAACAACACTAACGAGGTCAGTATGTCAGGAATAATTACTACGGGCAATATCCTGAAGATGACAAGCCGCGAAATCGCTGAATTGACCGGCAAAAATCACGCTCATGTTATGCGTGATATCGATGTGATGTTAGAGCAACTTGGAGAGCGTGCTGAGGGGTATATCCAGACTTGGGTACACCCCCAGAACGGTCAGGAATATCGTGAATATGCTCTTGACCGTGAGCATACCGAATGCCTGGTAACCGGCTACAGTGCTCAGCTTCGCATGAAGGTGATACGTCGCCTTCACGAACTTGAAGAACAATCTCGCCCTCTGCTTCCGCAGACACTACCTGAAGCACTGCGCCTGGCTGCTGATTTGGCTGAAGAAAAGCTTCAGCTTGAGAATCAACTTTCCATTGCTGCGCCGAAGGTTCAGTTCGTTGACAGCTACGTTAATGCGTCGGGATCGCTCGGATTTCGCGAGACCTGCAAACTTCTGCACATCAAAGAAAATCTCTTTCGCCAGTTCCTGCTGGATAACGAAATCATGTATCTGCTGGCCGGGAAGCTGACGCCGTACGCGCAGCACATTGACGCAGGGCGGTTCACCGTAAAAACAGGTGAAAACCATCTCAACGGACATGCGTTTACCCAGAACAAATTCACACCTAAAGGCATCCAGTGGATCGCCGGATTATGGGCCGCTCAGCAGGTTAAGGAGCGTGCAGCATGACAACGGCGATCGTCTATGACTTAAACGCCGCAAGGCAACTCAGGAGCAACAGGATGGAAAACCAGAAGTCTGGTTACATCCCGTTGTACCGGAGCGTGCTTAAGCAGCCATGGGCGAAGGATGTTTATCTTCGCACTCTGTGGGAGAACCTGCTTATGAGCGCTGCCAGACAACCCTACGCTGCCTCATTTAAGGGGCATGAATGGCCTCTGCACACCGGTCAACTGGTAGTAACTGCAGCCGATTTAGGACTTCAGCTTTGTGACAGAAACGGAGTGCCAACAAGCAGGGATTCTGTTGAGAGAATGCTGTCTGTTTTTGTCCGCGAAGGGATGATCACCATCACTGGAGAGAAGCGAAAAGGCAGGGTGATCACTATCACAAATTATGCTGAATATGCTCAAAAAATGGACGATTTACCCGCACATAAAGCCGCACATACAGGCGCACATGACGAAGCCAGTAATGGCGCGGGTTCTGATGGGTATGCCGCACATAAGGCCGCACAATTACCCGCACATCATGAACAAGAAGGTAATAACAAGAATATAAATAACTCTTCGTCCGAGAATTCTGACGAATCCTCTGACAAGCCAGGAAAAAAAACTCCTGTCCTGAAACCTGAAGCGGCGATCCAGAGCGGTACCAAGTGGGGGACGTCAGAAGACCTCCGTTGCGCTGAATGGCTGTTCAACATGGTGCAAAGCATTTCACCATCTGCCAAAAAACCAAACTACGCAGGCTGGGCTAACGACATCCGTCTGATGCGCGAGCGTGATGGTCGCACCCATTACGAAATCGCCGCCCTGTTCAAATGGGCCTGTAACGACAAGTTCTGGAAGGGCAATGTCTTGTGTCCGGCAACGCTGAGAGACAAGTGGACCCAGCTTGATATCAAACGCAACAAGCAGCAGACAGGCGAAGTAGATGCTAAGCCGGAGCTCGATTTCAACAACACTGACTGGGCCTACGAGGTGATGCGATGAAATCTCTTGCAGAGCAGATGCACGATTTCGACCGCGAGCAGATGAGCCGCGTCGCCAACAACCTGCCTGAGCAGCACCAGGAGCGCGCACCGGTCGAGCAGGTGGCCCAGGTATTCAATGGCCTGTTCAACCAACTGCGAGCCGCGTTCCCGGCCAGCATGGCGAACTTCCGCACTCAGGACGACCTGAACGAATTCCGCCGTCAGTGGCTGCTGGCGTTTCAGGAGAACGGTATCCACTCAATGGCCCTGGTCGATGCCGGTATGCGCGTCGCCCGCCGTCAGGAGCGTCCATTCCTGCCGTCGCCGGGTCAGTTCGTCGCCTGGTGCAAACAGAGCGGTGGGGTGCTTGGAATCACAGTTGAGCAGGTGATTGCCGAATACTGGGACTGGCGCAACCGCTCTTTCGAGTTCACCTCCAGCGAGCAATTCCCCTGGTCTCAGCCGGTCATGTACCACATCTGCGTCGAACTGCGCCACCGCAGCACAGAGCGGCAGTTAACGCATGGTGAGCTGGCACGCGAGGCTGGTGATCTTCTGGACATGTGGGAAAAGCGCATCACCGAGGGTAAGCCAGTGCCACCGGTACGTCGGGCAATTGCTGCTCCGGCAGCGGACAGAGGGCCGACGCCGATCCAACTGCTGAAGGCTAAGTATAACCGCAACAAGTCGAACGGGATGGTGTGAGATGGACAGCATAAAACAACGCATCGTCAGCTATGTGAAAGCTAATCAGCCTGTCAGCGTAGCAGACATGATCCGCGATTTGAGTATCGGTCGATCCCGTTACTACGAGGAAGCCAAAGCGCTGAGAAGACTCGGCATGCTGCGTAGCGTATCCGGCATCGGTGTATTCGCCAGCGAAGACGACCATCAGACCTGGTTAGAACACGGCGGCAGGGAAGTTATTTCCCGTCGAGCAGTCGAGGCAAACGCCGCTGGCCAGCAAGCCAAAGGCATCGCTAAAGCGCCGGTTGATAAAGACGATCCGAAGATGTTCATGCCCTACAACCCGGATAAAAACGGAGTGGTGGCGGAGTTCATGAAAAGCGAAGCGCATCAGCGCCTGATGATGGTTTACGGGAGGGTAGGGGTATGAGCGTGACACGTTATGATGTAAATGGGCCATCATCGGTATTTGAAGATGTAAACGGTAGCCTTGTTGATTTCAAAGACTACGCCGCACTTGAAGCCAAACGCGCAGCGCTGGCTGCGGAATTGAAGCAAAGCAAGATTGACGCCGACTGCTACAAGAAGGGCATGGAAGCGTCAAATGCTCGACTGGTGCAACTGGCTGCGGAGAATGCGGGGCTGAAGGCTGCCATCCCGCCACTTAAAATTATTAACGATGTCACCGATTCATGGGATGACGTTTCTCTCGCAGAAGAGATCGGTTTCAATTACGCGGTATCAACAATATTAAAATCTCTTCCAGAAACCCCGGACACAGACGCTTTCCTGGCTGAAGTGCGGGCGCAGGGTGTGGAAGAGTTTCTGAGAGGGAGTCAATTACCTTATCAGATCGCAACTGTGCTAGCTGATTACGACAACGTCGATGACGCAACGCTCCAGACCGTTATTTGGTCTGGTCAACCTCCAGAGCCTGACGGCGACGTTTGGCACCTCGAATATGTGTCTCGTGGTAATGCAATTGTGCATGCTGTTTTGAAAGAGCTTCGCAAAGGAGTGCAGTCATGGGCAAGTTAACAATCGATTTACTCGTAATGGATGATGCCTGCGACCCATATATTTGCGGCGTTCGGGGGGCTTGCACCATTGAAGACCTGCAAGCCATTGAGAAGGAAATTGTTGAAAACCGAGATGACTACCTGCCAGCAGATGGGACCTACACCATTGAGGCCAGTTTTTTTAAGGGTCAGTACGATGAATATGGTCGTTGCGAAATTGCTCCTGGGTGGGAATGGGATGTCGTTGAGTTTTCACCTTTTGATTTTGGTGAGGAGGTCGCCCAATGAGCAACATCGACAAACAGGCACTGCGCCAAACAGCAGAGAAAGCTCAAGAGCATGGCGTGTTCAACATGGACATGCATTCACAAACCGTGTTGGCGCTGCTGGATGAGTTGGAAGCCGCAGAGAAGCGCATAGCAGAACTGAGAGACTGGAATTTAGGACTTGCGCAAGAGTCATTCGAACGACAGCAGCGCATAGCTGAGACTTCTTGTCAGAAACGGCTTATTGGGTGGCGGGCTTCAGATTACACCGATGAGACATCAGACCCTGAGTTAGCTAAAAACTGGGCTGCTGCTATTGGCGTACTACCTATTTTTGAAGGCGATGTGAATACAAAACTTAGCGCCGCTGGCATCGGTAAGGGGGAGTGATGCGCGAAATCGGAGAGCAAATCACAGCGGCGAGGGCCGCAGCGGTCATCTATGAAACCTTCGGACACCTCGACGCGAAGCCTGGCGATCGGCATAGAGGCTGGTTTGTCTTTATCAACGGGCAGCATGGCGACATGGACGTGGTGTACAGCGACTTCCCGACATTTGGCGAAGGGCCCGGTTATTTCAACGACCGTGAAGACTTCATCTGGGAGTTAATTCGTGATGATGGTCCTTGCGCTGCTGTCGGCATTTACCGGTTCGATGGTGAATATCGCCTGCCCAAAAGAAAAGGTTCAGCCCGTTTCGTTGGCAAAACCACCTGCATTCAGACATTCGGGGAGGATTAACTCATGACCACTATTACCAGAGAACAGGCACAAAAAATTATTGATGCAGCCGACGAGGTTATTACCGCGCTGGCTGGCACAAACGATGATGTTCACCCAGACAACAGCAGGAAGATGTGTGACCTGTGGGACGACCTGAACGACAGATACGCACCACCAGAAGTTGTGCGAGAGTTGGCACGTATCGCGCTGGCATCGCTTACCGCTGAGCCTGTTGGTACGTTCCGGAAAGGACCGTGTGGGTACTCTCCATCCTTTCATGAAGATGCCGTGCCGCTTTACACCGCCCCGCCAGCGCCGGTAGTGCCAACGTTCGATGAATGGTTGGAAATTCGCGGTAACAAGCCGCTTGGCTGGGTCAAAGATGCTATGCGTGAATCGTATGACGCCTGCCGCGCCGCCATGCTTCAGGGTAGCCAACCTGTAAGTAATCGTGATGAGTTGCCGGTAATCGGCTGGCTGCGTAGTGATTACAACAGTGACGACAAACGCGATCCGAACGCACCTCTGTTTATGCTGGGCCGCAATGACCCGTCAGAGACATGGGGAGTGAAATACATCCCGCTGACCGGCAACTCTCCGGTAATTCCGGATGGTTACGTAGTGGTGCCGGTTGAGCCAACCATGGCAATGCTTGACGAGTTCGACTCGATTATTGATTATGGCGCAGAAGATTCAAAAGACGCATGGAGCAGACTGATTGCAGCAGCACCGCAGCAGGAGGTGAAGTGATGCCTTGGCACTCACCTGAAACCGACGTCATTCTCGAATCAATGCCGAGAAAACAGAAGCGGCAGAAGTTGATCTACAACGTAGCCGAGAACGATGCTGATTTCTGTATCGGATCCACCATTGACGGAAAAATCATTCGTCATGGAGCTTATGCGGCGTGGATTAACGTTCTTCAACGGTGCTACGGAGATTCATTTCGTAACGCACATAGGCAATATCAGCAGGTCTCAATAGATCCTGAGTGGCACAAGTTTTCTTCGTTCTATGCGTGGTGGAAGCCACGCTATAGAACAGGATGGCATCTTGATAAGGACCTTCTTCTTCCAGGTAATCTGCTCTATGGGCCATTCACATGCGTCTACATCCCTAAAGAGATAAATAACTTCACCATTGGTAGAGACTGCAAGCGGGGAGATTTACCAATAGGTGTAAGTTGGAATAAGCAGCATGGAAGGTACATGGCAAGGGCTAACGACGGTAAAGGGAAATATCTCTTCCTCGGTCTCTATGATAATCCGATGGAAGCCCATGAAGCATGGTTTTTCAAGAAGCTTGAGATAGCACTTGAATACAAATGGCTATGCGACAGCATACATCCTGATCTTTACCGCGGAGTCCAGAGGAAGTTACTGCTTATCCATCGGGAGCAACTGGCAGCATGAGCAGTGATTCTTGATAATCACTTTTCAAAAGTGATGTTATAATTAACCATCGTCGGCCTGAACACCCGGCGATGGGGTTGCGCTAAACGGGGACGTTTATGCGCACACAAAATCTGAAGTCACTTCTCCAGTCACAGATGCAGAAATGCACCTGCGATTTCTTGCATTCTGCGTTACCTCCCGGAGGTGGCGTATGAAGCAGCAATATCTCCTCCGTAACACCAACATTCGTGCTAATGCCATCAATGCGATTAACCAGTTGCAGATCGACGAGAAGCGCCCTGTCGTCATCGAGATAAAAGAGATGACGCGTTCCATCGACCAGAACGCCAAACTTTGGGCCATTTTGGGCGACGTCAGTAGCCAGGTTGAATGGCATGGACGCAAGCTCTCATCTGAATCGTGGAAACATATTTTCACCGCCGCACTGATTAAGCAGGAAGTTGTGCCTAACCTAGCTGGTGACGGCTTCGTTGTGCTTGGGCAGTCAACCAGCAAGATGAGTGTCAGCCAAATGCGTGACCTCATCGAGCTCATTCATGCCTTTGGTGCTGAGCGCAACGTTCGCTGGGGTGATGAATCTCGCCTGGCTATGGAATGGGCTTCCCGCTTCGGAGGTCGTCGTGGCTAATCTCATCAATCGCGTCATGAATGGCGGCATCTACAAAGTACCGACTCGCAACAAGCGTAAGCCGGAACTGAGCCCGTCAGAAATACCCACTCTCAAAGATTACACATCCCGCCTGGTCGATCAGAAATGGCTGCGTCTCGCGGCGAGGAGAGCGCATGGCTAATTTATGCAAAGCCGCACGCGGCCGCGAATGTCAGGTGCGGATCCCCGGCGTATGCAACGGCAATCCTGAAACCTCAGTGCTGGCACATATCCGCCTTGCCGGCCTGTGCGGAACCGGAATTAAGCCGCCTGACCTGATCGCCACCATCGCATGCAGCAGCTGCCACGACGAGATAGATCGCCGTACGCGTTTGGTAGATGCCGAATATGCAAAGGAGTGCGCGCTGGAAGGCATGGCCCGCACGCAGGTTATCTGGCTGAAAGAGGGGCTTGTGAAGGTATGAATATTTACGATATCACGCCGGTCAGTAAGCCGCGCATGACACAGAGAGATCGCTGGCATAAAAGACCTGCGACGGCGGCATATTGGGCTTTCAAAGCCGAAGTGCGCCTGCTTGGAATCAACATTCCTGAATCCGGTTATCACATCACCTTCATCATTCCCATGCCAAAAAGCTGGAGCCAGAAGAAGCGCGCGCAACTCAACGGCCAGGCGCATCAGCAGAAACCGGATAAAGACAACCTGGAAAAGGCGCTACTCGATGCCATTTTCGACGACGACAGCCGCGTCTGGGATGGCCGGGTTACAAAACTTTGGGGAGAGAAGGGGCAGATCATTATTGGGGAGTGCGCGCCGTGACCAGAGACGAGATAACCAGATACCAGGCCGAAAGCGTTAAGCGCGCCAGCATGCCACCAGTAGCAAAGCACAGCAAGACCAAAACCAACCAGCCACAGAAGGAAGCCGCATGAACAGTCAGCAACTGGAATACGTACGTCAGCAGCTCATTGTGGCGACCGCAGATCTGAGCGGAGCGACGAAAGGGCAACTGGTAGCTTTCGCCGAGAACGCGCAATTCACCGCGACGGCGCGCAGCCGTGGCAGAAAAAGGGTATTCGACAAGGATAAGCAGCGCATGGTCAACCCGGACGGCCCACCGATGAGCGGTAGCCAGTCCCGCGCAAAGGGATCGTCTATCGCGCTGGTCAGCCCGGTAGAGTTCGTTACCGCATCGTGGCGCCGCGCCGTCCTGTCGCTGGAAGAGCACCAGAAAGCATGGCTGATGTGGAACTACAGCGAGAATGTGCGATGGGAGAATCAGGTTTCGATCACTCAATGGGCGTGGGCAGAGTTCAAAGCCTCCCTTGGCACAAAGAAGGTAGCAGGGAAGACTCTGGATAGGCTGAAGGCCCTTATCTGGTTAGCAGCTCAGGACGTGAAAGCAGAACTGGCAGGGCGCGAAACTTACGAATATCAGCAACTGGCAGAACTGGTTGGCGTCACACCAAAGAACTGGTCTGAGACATTTACCGATCGATGGCTGGAAATGAAACGCACATTCATGCGACTTGATAGCAGCGCTTTATTGCAAGTAACGCGATCACGTTCACAACAAAAGGCGACAAATTTACATACAAGTCTTGCAAAACTGGATTGAAAAGCATATATTTCATATAAATCTGATATTGTGCCAATGTTGTATGCACTGGCGGTATCTAAGAATTCATAGCCTGAGGTTAACGCCTTGGGCTTTTTATTTGCCTGTAGCTCAGTGGACAGAGCAGCATCCTTCTAAGATGTCGGTCACTGGTTCGAATCCAGTCAGGTGAGCCAAATCCCAGCCAGGGTATCCAGCCAAAGAGCTGACATTGCTAGACCCTCATATTGCCCACGCGCCGTGGGCTTTTTTATTCAGGCCGCAGACAATCAATCAAAGATGCCACGTAGCTATCAGTGTCTGACGGCCTCCCACACTACAAACACAGCACCCCGTTCCTTCGGAGGTGATATGGCAAAACGTATGAATGACGACCACAAAATTGTAGGCCTGTCCTGGCTAGTTCTGCTCGGCATTGCATGCTGGGGCGGTTTGGTTCGCTACCTGATCGACGTAAAGCAGAATAAAGCAACATGGAGCTGGATTAACGCTCTCGCGCAGATCGCTGTCTCCGGCTTTACCGGCCTGATTGGTGGATTGATAAGCGTGGAGAGCGGCCTGAGTTTTCACATGATTCTGGTCACGTCCGGCATTAGCGGAGCGATGGGATCCGTTGCTCTTACGTATTTCTGGGAACGCTTGACGGGGATGAAGAATGCAAACCAGTAATAAAGGCATTGCCCTGATCAAAGAGTTCGAAGGCTGCAAACTCACCGCCTACCAGGACAGCGTCGGCGTATGGACGATCGGCTATGGTTGGACTCAGCCTGTCGACGGGAAGCCAATCCGCGCCGGGATGGCGATTAAGCAGGAAACGGCTGAGCGTTTGCTGAAGACCGGACTTGTCAGCTACGAAAGCGACGTGTCCAGACTGGTTAAGGTTGCACTGACTCAGGGGCAATTCGACGCCGTAGTGTCGTTCACGTATAACCTCGGCGCCCGGTCATTGTCGACATCGACTCTCCTGCGAAAACTCAATGCCGGTGATTACGCTGGCGCTGCTGATGAGTTCCTGCGCTGGAATAAAGCTGGCGGTAAAGTTTTGAATGGGCTGACCCGTCGGCGTGAGGCGGAGCGTGCTCTGTTCCTGTCGTGATTGGCGCATTGGTAAGGCGTTACTGGTTGCAGTTGCTGGTGATAGCGTTAATCGGCGTGCTGGCATTCTCCGTGAACCACTATCGCGACAACGCCATCACCTACAAAGACCAGCGCGACAAAGCCACCAAGAATCTCAGCCTGGCTAACGCCACCATCAAAGATATGCAGGTACGCCAGCGAGATGTCGCTGCTCTGGATGCCAAATACACGAAGGAACTGGCAGATGCTAAAGCTGAAAATGATGCTCTGCAGCGTAAGCTTGATAATGGTGGTCGGGTGCTCGTCAAAGGAAAGTGCCCAGTGCCTACTTCAGTCGAAACCTCCAGCTCCACCGGCATGGGCAATGATGCCACCGTCGAACTCTCTCCAGTTGCTGGACGAAACGTTCTCGGTATCCGATCCGGAATCATCAGCGACCAAACATCGCTGAGAGCGCTGCAGGAATACATCAACGCGCAGTGCCTTAAATAAGCAAAATTGAAAAATATTTCAGTTGGTCATGTCTATTTATAGCTATCCAATTCAACGAACATCTATTCACTGAGTGATTATATCTATCTGAATTTAAATGATTTAATCAAGCCTCGCGATTGCGGGGCTTTTTTATGCCCGCAGTAAACCGCGCATCGCAGCGCATGAAAATCCCGAGTCTTTCAGAAAGCTGAGCCTGAGAACTGCCGTATATGGTGGCGACCATCTCGGGGCGGCTTTTCTGTGCGAACAGGCTCATCTTTCTAAAAGGTAAAGACGCTATGAATAATCCGTCAGTTATTCCAGCCTTCGACTTCCGCGAAATGGTCATGCCATGTAACGGGAAGGTCATCACCACTTCTATGAAGATCGCCAGCTATTTCGGCAAGGCGCATAAAAACGTTCTGCGTGCTATCAAGCGGCTGGAGGTTGATTGCTCGCCTGATTTTAACCGGCTCAATTTTGAGCCCGTTGAATATCTCGATAAAAAAGGCGAAATGCGTCTGATGTACAACATCACAAAAGACGGGTGGATGATGCTGGTAATGGGATTTACCGGGAAAGTAGCTACCGCTATTAAAGAGCAATACATCGCCGCATTTAACTGGATGGCCGAACAACTTAGCAGACGTCTGGCGATGGGCGAAGAAATGCAGCACCGCTACGCCATCAAAGAAACGCGCTCGAAACTGAAAGGCACGATCGGCAGCAGATTGATGAACGAACGCAAGAAGGAAAAGCGCGTTCTGGCCGTTGAGCATGAGCACATCATGCAGGTGACGCAGCCAGAATTGTTGATAGGCTGATCGCGACATTACAGAAGCTCTTCACTGAGGGGCTTCGATAATGATCTGTGTAACCCCGCAAGGATGGTGAAACGAACAGTCAGGCTTCGCTCAGGCGAGGCTTTTTTTATGCGCGCAATCTAGGCTGATCCCCGAAAAGACGCTGCGCCTGCGTCCTGGTTGCGCACTCCAAAGGCGATAGCGAGGCGGCTATGTTCACTGTGGAATATCTGAAATCGATTAAATCAAGAGAGCCTATAGTGTCCAGAATTATGAAAAAGGTTGAGATTCGACCTGAAACAGGGTGCTGGATATTCAAAGGCTCGAAAGATAGATGCGGTTATGGATGCATTAAAATTGGCAAGCACCAGCTCGGGGCGCATAAGGTTGCTTATTTGATGCTTGTTGGGGATTACGACCAAAAGAACCTTGAGTTAATGCATCGTTGTGACAACCCGTCTTGTGTTAACCCGTCTCATTTATCACCGGGAACACATAAAGAGAACATGGATGACTGCCTCAGGAAAGGGAGGCACACATCGCAGAGGGGTGTTTTTATTGAACCTCTTTACGGTCGTCAGGCTGAGTATGCAAGTTCAAAGCTAATAATGACGTGTTCGCCAAGAAAAATGGCGACTACGAATAAAGAAAAAACATATGCAGGTAGTTTTTGCAAAGTGCATACCGACAACAATTTAAGGGTTACCTCTAACGGCGCTTGTTGCTTTTGCCAGGCACAATATCAAAAAAGCAAGAGAACCAACTGCGATACCAAATCAATGAAGTGCATTTTCTAAAGAGATTTATCACATCTTGCTGACGGGTAAGCCGTAAGTGGCTAAGCACTTCTGATAAGCAGGGCAACAGCTGCGACAAGGCAAAGAGGTAATCATGTCAGACACCTACCAAATCACTCTAACCACGCAAACAGGCGAAACCTTCACTGGCAAGATGTCACGACGTCAGCCTGAGCTGGTTAACGGCTTTGTACCGCTGGCTACCGAAACTGGACAGTGGCTTTACTTTGCCCCTGCCGACGTGAAGCGCGTGGAGTTCACGCCAGTGCCAGCAGAGCAGACCGAACAGCCAGAAGAACAAACAACGGAGTAACCAATGAGCAAACCAGATTGGGAGGCCATTGAATCGGCTTACCGGGCTGGTTCTTTATCAGTAAGGGCTATCGGTGAAAAGCATGGCGTTAACCACGCCACCATCCTGAAGAGAGCGAACAAAGAAGGGTGGCAGCGCGATCTGACAGAAAAGGTCAGGGCGGCAACGAAAGCTAAGGTAACCAAGTCGGTAACCAAAGACGGTAACCAGTCACCAGTGGTTACTGATGAGCAGATTATTGACCAGGCATCCGATGAGGCGGCCGCTGTAGTCATGGCTCATCGAGAAAGTCTGGCGGCATGGCGCGGCATCACTAATAAGTTGCGCGACTTCCTCGAAGATGCAGATATCACGGAAAAAAACCACGCCTCAATGTCTCGATCGATCACTGCCGGTGTTGATGCTCAAATCAAAGTGATAAACGCTGAGCGCAAGGCGTACAACCTCGACACCGAGGAAGGCAATAAGACGGTTGATGACCTGTCTAACCTGATGGATTCATTGTCTCAGGGGGCGTAATGAAACCTGAGCACCTCAAGCTGCTGGCTGATAAAAACTGGCGGCTGAACAATCTTTACTGGATCACCGACAAAGAGGGAAAGCCGACGCGGTTCAGGATGACACCTGAGCAGCGCGAGTACTTCGAGGGGATCCACACCCGCAACATCATTCTGAAAGCTCGCCAGCTAGGATTCACCACAGAGGTTTGCATCATCCAGCTCGACGCGGCCCTGTTTGAGTCGGCGAAGTGCGCGCTGATTGCCCACACGCTGAATGACGCAAAGCGCCTGTTCCGCGAAAAGGTTAAGTACGCTTACGACAAGCTGCCAGCAGAGATAAAGGCGGCCAACCCGGCCAGCAATGACTCTTCCGGAGAGCTCGTTTTTAAGAAGGGCGGCTCGCTATATGTGAGTACGTCATTTCGTGGCGGTACGCTGCGTTACCTGCACGTTTCAGAGTTCGGGAAGATATGCGCCAAGTATCCTGACAAAGCCCGTGAGATCGTCACTGGTGCTTTTGAGGCGGTATCGACTGGATGCTTCGCTACCATCGAGAGTACAGCAGAGGGCCGGGCGGGTTACTTTTTCGATTACTGCCAGACGGCAGAGAAAGCGCTGCTGCAGGGTAAAATGCTATCAGCGCTGGACTGGAAGTTTTTCTTCTTCTCATGGTGGAAGAACCCGCAGTACGCAATCGACCCGGTTGAACCGTTGCCGGTGCGCCTGCTGGAATACTTCTCTGAGATGGAGGCGAAGCACGGCGTAGTCGTCAACGAACGCCAGAAAGCCTGGTACTACGCCAAAGAGAAAACGCTCGGCGATGACATGAAGCGCGAATACCCGACCATTCCGGCCGAGGCATTCCAGCAGTCTGTCGAGGGCGCGTACTATACCAAGCAGTTCCGCTGGCTGTACACCAACAAGCGGATTGGCCAAATCCCGGATAACTCACACCTGCCGGTGCACACGTTCTGGGATATCGGTGTGGGCGACTCCACGGCGATCTGGTTCGTTCGCGAGGTTGGCGAAGAGTTCCACATCATCGACTACTACGAAAACTCCGGCGAAGGCCTGAGGCACTACATGAAGGTGCTGAAAGACCGCGGCTATAAGTACGGCGAGCACTGGGGGCCGCACGACATCGAAAACCGCGAGTTCGCTGCTGATGCGAAGTCACGCAAAGAACTGGCGCGAGAAGGTTACGAGATTGACGGCCAGATGTATTCGATGAACTTCCGCGTTGTGCCTAAAGCCGGGATCGACACCGGCATTGAATCGGCCCGTGAAATTCTCTCATCCTGCGTATTCGACGAAGAGAAGTGTGCTGTTGGCATCTCTCACCTCGAAAGCTACCGCAAGGAGTGGGATGACAAGCGCGGCTGTTGGAAAGATAAACCGCTTCATGACTTCACATCGCACGGCGCTGACAGCTTCCGTTATTTCGCAGTAGCGAAGAACAACCGTAAGCAGGTCGGCACAGTATTCTTCTAAGGAGCATCGCCAGTGAGCGAACAAGATAACGGCCTTCAACTGGCTGTGAACAACCTCGCCACTGAAATGCGGCGAGCGAATTACCTGAATGCTATCGGCATTGGTGGTGGCAACACGAAGCGTCCGACGCTTTATCAGGAATTTGGCTACCCACGCACGATCACCTTCAACGACTTCTACAACATGTACCGCCGCAACGCCGCTGGCTTCGCTGTGGTGCATCGCCTGCTGGATGGTTGCTGGCAGGATTATCCGGTCATAGTTGACGGTGATGAAGCACAGGAAGCGGAGAAAACAAACGCCTGGGAAAAGAAAGTCACCAAGTTCATGAAGAAGCTGTGGCCGAAGGTGAAGGATGCCGATCGCCGCAATATGGTTGGACGCTACTCCGCGCTGCTGCTGCAGGTGAAAGATAATAAGTCGTGGAACGATCCAGTAGATATCAAGCTGGTGAAATCCCTTGGCGAGTCAGCGCTGGTAAAACTTATCCCGGTATGGGAGCCGCAGTTAACTGTCGCCGAATGGGATAACGACCGTCAGTCAGAAACTTTCGGCCAGCCGAAGATGTTCAACTTCAATGAGCAGCCGGTCGGTGATGAGCCTTTTGTCGGTCCGATGCGCGGCGAACCGGTACACCCGAGCCGCGTTATCTTGTTCTGCGAAGGATCTGAAGACGACAACGTGCTGTCTGGCATTCCTCTGCTGGAGGCTGGCTACAACAAAGGCCTCGACCTTGAGAAGGTATCAGGTGGTGGTGCTGAGGGTTTCCTGAAGAACGCTAGCCGTCAGATTGCCGTTGAATTCAGTAAAGAAACCGACATGGCGACACTGGCAGACCAAGCCAAAGCTGCTGGCTATTCTGATCTAGGCGAGGCTATGGGCGACAAGGTCAATAAGTTGAACCGTGGCACTGATGCGGCAGCCGTAATGCAGGCCGGTCAGATGCATGTTCTGAGCGTTACGCCAGGCGACCCAGGGCCAACGTGGGAAGTCACCGCGAACGAACTGGCAGCCTCCGTACAAATCCCGTTCACCATCCTGTTCGGTCAGCAGACCGGGCGACTGGCGAGTGACGAGGACAAAACGGACTGGGCTATCCGCCGCAACACTCGGCGCAATGGATTCCTTACGGACCGCATCACCGCGCTGCTGGAACGCTTCTGGACGCTTGGGATTATCGACCCGCCGACCAAAGGCGAGGTCACCATTTCGTGGAGCGACCTGCTGGCGCCCGGCGAGAAAGAGAAGATCGAGAACGCTTCGAAACTCGCCGACATCGTGCAGAAAACCACGCCTTACTATGGTGGAGACGCGCCGTTTACCGCAAATGAGTTGCGCGAGATTGTGGGGCTTGACCCGCTACCGGAGCCAAAAGAACCGCCGAAACCGGACGAGAAGGTGACTACCGATGATCCACTGGCCGATGACACCAGAACAGACGGCAAAGGTGGGCCTGCCGATCGTTCCGCGCAGCAAGGTTGACCCGACCAGATCGGCAAAGCAGGTAACCGCGATGTTCCGGGATATCGAGGGGCGGTATCTCGGCATCAAGCGAGCGCTGAAAACCTTGTTCGACCAGCGCATGACCGGGCGAGAGCGTGAGGTAAACAGCCATAACTGGCACTTCCTGTGCCACGACCACGGCGAGGATATGCGGCTCTACCAGGTCAATGCCGGAAAGTTTATCTACGACATGTCGGCGCAGGAACTGGCTGACCTGCTGGAAGCTGTGCAGGGCATTCTTGACGATTACCTGCTTGAAGGTGGCGAGCAAAACCTCTGGGCTATGGATTACGTCGCCGCAGAAGCGCAGCGCGGCACGCTGGAGGCATTCAATAACCTCTCGCAGCAGTCCCAGGTTTACGCCAGTCAGACGACGCTACAGCAGCTATTAAGCAGCCCCGGTTATCTTAATCAGATATCGGCGGCCAGGCTGACAACGTTCAGTGACTGGAAGGTCATCAGCGACACCGCTCGCGGCGACCTGACTAACATCATCACCGATGCGGTAGCGCGCGGAGTGAATCCTCGCGAGACGGCCAGCGTCATCAGCAAGCGCCTCGATGTATCGATGTCGAAGGCGAAGAACATCGCTCAGACTGAGCAGGTCGGCGCGCTGCGGCAGGCACAATGGAATGAAACGGACTGGGCCGCCGACCGTCTTGGGCTGAATACCGGCCTGCTATGGCTGTCAGCGCTCAAGCCTACGACGCGCACCTGGCACGCCAGCCGACACGGTAAGGTCTACACCACCGAAGAGGTGCGGGACTTCTACGCTGAGAACGGTAACCGGTATAACTGCTACTGCAGCCAGATTCCGGTGCTTCTCAACGACGACGGCAGCATCTTCAATGAAGGGCTGGCGGATAAATTAGCAAAAGAGCGTAAGGCGTGGACGGCTGAAGAAAATTAACGTCTAATGCAGAGTTGAGAAACCGCAACTTACAACTTTACTGATATGAAAAAGATATTAGCTGGCATCTTCTTTATTCTCACGTCGATAGCAATACCAATGCTAACAGATTCAGGAAAGGAATTTATATACGGCTTTGCGAGGGGGTACATAACTCCGTATTTAGTATACTGGCGTGAATTTGCTATCGCTGTACTTGCCATCACAGTGGTGGTGCTAATAGCAAAGCTTCGCAAACCATCAAGCCAATATAAAATGAAGTTTGAGCAACTATGGGATAAAGACGGCACTCTTTACTGCAAAACTTGTAAAACCCCTGTAGATCGCGATATTGACGGATTATGGTGCCCTTCCTGTAAAAAAGAAGTCGAGCTATTCGATGGAAAAAGGAAAATCAATCTTCATGATGCAAGAATTCGTTTGAAATAAAAATAGAAGGGTCGCCACGGCGGCCTTTTTTATTGCCTGAAATCCACCAATGAGGATCCAGCATGAAACGCAACCGCGTTAACGTGCTGACCGTCGTCAACTCCGCCTCAAACATCACCACTGAAACCATCGACGGCAAGCCACATATCGTGGTTCGCGGCATCACGCCTGTCGTGGACGATATCGTGATGAACCGGAAGTTGTACCCGGCAGCAGAAATCGAAAAGGCCTACAACACGCTCGAGCGTAACCCGATGCCGCTGGGCCACCCGAAAGTGGACGGCAAGCATGTGTCGGCGCGCGATGTCCGGGCGGTGAACGAGTACCACGTCGGGGCTTGGCTGCAGAACGTCAGCCACAATGACGGCAAAGTGACTGGCGATATGTATGTTAACCGCCAGTACGCCGAATCCAGCGAAAAGGGCAAGCGCCTGATTAATCGCCTGGATGAGATGCTGGCCGGTACCAACTCCGACCCGATCCACATCTCCACCGGCCTGCTGTATTCCGGCATCGCCGCCAACGGCGAGTCAAAGGGCAAGAGGTACAACGAGATCGCCACCAACATGATGTTTGACCATGTGGCTGTGCTGCTTGATGAGCCTGGCGCCGGAACGCCGGAAGAGGGCGTGGGCATCTTCGTTAACTCAGAAGGTGATGAGCAGCAGATCGAAGTTGCCCGCCTGGCTGATGGTATCGACTGCACTCGCGACGGCCTGATCAACAAAACCAAATTCTTCTTCACCAATGCCTCCAACTTCTCTTTTGACGACATCTCCCGCGCCATCAGCGACAAGCTGCGCGAGGGTGACGACGAAGATAAGTGGCTTTGGCCTGAAACGGTGTGGCCGGACAGCTTCATCTACCGCAATGACACCAAATACCTGAAGCAGAAGTACCTCATCGATGACGACGGCAAGGCCGTGTTCGTCGGCGAACCTGTAGAAGTCGTGCGCAAACCCACTGAGTACGAGATTAAAACCAACGGAGAGAACGATCCGATGAAAGAACTGATTATCAATGCGCTGCAAGCCGCTGGTAAGCCGACTGAAGGCAAGTCCGACGCCGAGCTGATGGACGCATACAACCAGATGAAGGCCGAAGAAGCCACCGCCAAGAAAAAAGGCGATGAAGAAATCGACCCGGAAACCGGCAAGCCAAAGAAAAAAGAGCAGGCCACCAATAACGAAGAAATGCCAGCGTGGGCGCAGAAACTTGCCGATCGCGTGGACGTCGTTTTCAACAGCCTGAACTCGAATGCCGACAAAGAGAAAGGCGAAAAGCGCGCGGCTGTGAAGCTGGCGATGAACATGAGCGATGAAGAAGTCGCGGATCTGGACGGTAAAGCGCTCGACGCCATGTACGCCAAGTGCCAGACATCTTTCGGCCTGAACGGTGCATTCCGCCAGGCAACCAACATCCAATCAGTCAGCGAAATGCCGGAGTAAAAAATGGCTAAAGACGGAAAACACGTAATTCACGCTGGTGGCGTATTCCCTAATCCGCTGCTCAACCGCGAAGGCCGCGCCACCGCGGTCAAGCCCGGTACCCTGGGCTTCTTCGATGCTGGCGTCTTCAAGGTGTCGGTAGATGGTAGCGAAACAGCGATTATTTATGTCGCTGACTTCGACTATCTGCGCTGCAAAACGGTAGATGACACGTTTGCAGTAGACGATCTGCTGGTCGGCATCCACCCGCTGCCGGGCATGTTCTTGAACGTTCGAGCCACTGCCGGGACCTACAAAAAAGGCGACGCTCTCTCAATCGTCAACGGCCAGGTTAAGAAATGGGCCACTGGTGAAAACGATCGCTGCTATTGCGACGAAGAGCGCTCAATTACCGCCGCTGCTGGCGATCTCATTCGCGTAGTGATTAAGTAAGGAGTCACTGAATGCTTGTTTATTCTAAATCGCTGGGCGAAAAGACCGGCAACCTGGCCGTTAACCAGTACCAGTTTGGTATGTTGACGCAGGAGCGTAATGCCGCGCTGAACCATCAGGGCATTAACGTAATGCAGGAAATGGCTGACCGCCTGAATGCAGTTAATCAGCTGAATGGCATCAACGCTGTTCGCTCACCTGCCGATCTGTACAAGGCATTTGACCAGACCGTGCTGCGTCAATTCCAGCCGAACACTGAGTTCACTCTGTTCAACGACCTGATGCCGCTGTCTCGTTCAGTGCGCATCAACCAGACCGTGTACGAATACGCTAAGTCCGGCGGCCGCATGTGGGCGCACACCTCCATGTCAGGCCAGATTGGTGCGGCGCTGGATGCTGTGCAGTACCAGTACGACGGCACGATGGTTCCGGTGCACGATACCGGCTTCAAGTTCCACTGGCGTGAGCCTCGCCTGAACAACCCGGATGCGTTCGACATCATCTCTGATGCTCAGTTCGAGTCCACCAACGAAGTCCGCCGCCAGTACGTGGATTACATCTACAACGGTTACCGCGACGCGGAAGGCAATTACATCAAGTTCGACGAGAAGACCTGGAAAGGTCTGAAGAACGATGAGCGTGTGGCGATGGTTGATCTGGGCGCGTCTGGCCTGAATATCGACTTCACCAGCGCATCCGCTACAGCAGAGCAGATCCGTAACGCAGCGATTAAACTGCGCGACACTCTCAAGCTGACCAACAATCAGTACGCAGAGCAGACCTGGTATGTGTCGAGCGCCATCATCTCCAACCTGGAGCGCTACTTCAGCGACAACTACCAGTCTGACACCATTCTGCAGGAGCTTCTGAAACTGTCCGGCATTTCCGCGATTAAAGAAGATGCTCAACTGACCGGAAACCAGATTCTGATTGTTCCGCTGACTGCTGGCGTGATTGCTCCGATTGTAGGCCAGGCATTTGGCACCGTTGCCGATCCGCGTCCTTTCTACAATAGCGATTACATCTGGCGCACCTGGGGTGCGGCTGGCCTGATGGTTAAGACCGACATCAACAGCAAAAAATCAGTCATCTACGCACACAGCTAAGGGGGGAAATATGGCACTGGTTAAAGTGATTAGCGATAACCTTTTCTCCGGTGCCAATCTCCAGAAACTGGAGGTTGGTGCAAAGGTGGAAGTCAGCGAAGACACCGCGAATAAGTGGAAAGCTGCTGGCCTGGTGGAAATCGAATCCGGTGGTGATCGCATGCTTGAAGTCGCCACTCCTGGCGATACTCCTGTAGAGCAGTCTGAGCAGTCTGAGCAGTCTGAGCAGTCTGAGCAGTCTGAGCAGCCTGAAGCCGCTAAATCGAAGAAGGGTAAATAACCATGGCTGACCCAATCACAGCGGCAGACGTGCAGGCGTTCCTCGGTGAATTGGGTTACTCCATCCCGGGCGCGCTGCTGGATCCGATCCTCTGCGTGGTGAACAAGATTATCCCCTGTCTTGATGGTGCTGGGTATGACGAGTGCACCGCGAAGCTGATCCTGATGTATGCCGCGGCGCTCATGGCTACGTCGTCCGGCGCTCGCCGTATCAAATCGCAGGGTGCGCCCTCTGGCGCGTCCCGCTCGTTCGATTACGGTGCTGACAGCATTACCTGGTTGCGCGACTCGTTGGCCCGGCTCGATACCAGTGGTTGCACCGGTGAGTTGCCGATCAGCGCCGGTAACAGCGTCGGCCTGTTCATGGTTGTAGGAGGCTGCTGATGACGTACAAATCAGTTAAGCAAGGCCTGCCGCGTTCGTTTACCCGCGTATGGGTGATGACCGACACCGGGCGGGAGACTACCGGCTACGTTAAGTCGGACGGCGAGTGGTTCATCAACTGCCAGCGCATCCGGGCGACTGGCGCGAAGGTGCTGCGCTGGAAGGAGGGCTGATGTCGTCTACTGCTTCATGGTCCTACAACAAGCCGTGCACGATATGGCGTAAGGGGGCGGGCGGTAATGATGAGTTTGGCGATCCTGTCGACCCATATGAACCGCCTGAAACCATCATGTGCGACTACATCGGCGGTCTGTCTGCAAAGCTCGGCTCAATCGGAAAAGAGGTTGTCGTTAAGAACACCTTCTTTACTGCGTTTGCGCTGGCCGATGAGGGCGATTACATCCTGATTGGTGTGAGCACTGAACCTGACCCGGTCGTGGCTGGTGCTGATGAGGTCCGTCACGTGACGCGCTGGAACGATACTCTCGACGGCCTGGAAGATGACTGGGCGATAATTACGGGAGTATAGCCATGGGCATCAAAGTGAAAGGCATCAGCCAGGCTAAGAAGCATCTGAACGATGTCATCAACGACGTAAAGGGGCGCAAGATAATTCGCGCGCTGCAGTCGGCGATGATTCTTATCGGTGCCCGGGCAGCCTATTACACCCCGATCGACACCTCCACGCTGATTAACAGCCAGTTTCGAGAAATCGACGCAGGCGGCGTGTTCATTACCGGGCGAATCGGATACTCAGCCAACTATGCCGCGTACGTCCATGAGGCGTCAGGCAAGCTGAAAGGCCAGCCGCGCGCGCACTTTGGCGTGACCAGTAACCGCTCTGAGTTCGGACCGCAGAAGCCGAAAGAGTTCGGAGGCGGTACCGGAACAGGTAACTATTGGGATCCGCATGGTGAGCCGCAATTCCTGACCAAAGGTGCGAATGACGAGCGCGATAACGTTGACGCGGTGATGCGCAAGGAGCTTTCGCTATGACACCCATGATGCACGAGCGGGTGCGCAACATGTTCGGCGACGCCGGGCTAACGACCGGCTTCACGGTGCAGCAGTTGATGTACGACGACCCGGGCGACCTGTCGAAGGCGATCATGGTATTCAGGCCAAACGGCGGTTCGAATATCCGTACTGACCTCGGTTCTGAATATCACGTTCTGGTCGACATTGTCGGCGCGAAGGACAAGCGCAAAGACGCGCTCAGCGCAGTGCAGCGCATCGTCGATTACGTCCAGGCCAACCCCATGGCAGACGAGTGTGTCGGATACATCCAGAACATGGGCGCAATCCCTGCGCCGGTGCTCACAGAAGAAGGGCGAATAGTCTTCCGACTCCAGTTCGCCTGTACTTACGGCGAATAGCCATCCCAACCAAATAACCCGCTCCGGCGGGTTTTCTTTTATACGTCAAAGAGGAGTTTCACATGGCTAATTGCCAGAACTCGAACGAGCGCCTTTTCGGCGGTGCGGTCGTGCTGGAAGTCGCCGATGGCTGCCCGGACGTCAAACCACTGGAAAGTGAGTGGAAGGCGCTGGCAGCTGGTACGTCGAAGGGCTTCGACTTCAACCCGAACTCGGTTACCTCTGATGCGGATGACGGCGGCGGCTATGTCGAGACCATCATCACCAACAGTGACTTCACCCTGAGCTTTGAAGGCGAAGTGCGCAAGAAGGACAAACTGGATCAGTACGGCGTTGGCAAGTTCATCAAGTATTTCGCTGACGAACTGAAGGCCAAGCGCCAGCCTGGGATCTGGGCGCGCATGGACTACGGCCCGGTCGAATTCGTCGGTTACATGAACATCACGGCGCTGAGTTCTGACGGCGGCACCAACGACATCGTCACGTTCTCAACCGAGTTTAAAGTCGGCGACGCGAGCACCATCGAAGTGAACGAACTGACCGCGGTAGCAGTGACTGGCGTAACAGTAACCCCGACAACCAGCACCGGTACGGCAGGTGGTACCAGCACTTTCACGGTGAACATCGCACCAACCGGCGCAACAAACAAAGACTTCACTGTAGCGACTACCGATGCGACCAAAGCAACGGCCACCGCCTCCGGCAACACCGTTACCGTGACGCGTGTCGCCACCGGCAGCGCGCAGATCATCATCAACACCGAAGACGGCAACTTTGTGGCTGTGCATACGGTTACCATTACCTAACGGACATTCCAAAGGGCGGCGTGCTGCCCTTGATAATGACCGTTTACTGGAGGCCTATGACCGCTTTAACCGATATTGGCGAACTCTCTATTAGCGACAGCCGCGAAGGCGGGAAAGATTACCTGCTGCGACCTTCATTCGAGGCCATGACCAGGATCGGCACTCCGGAAGAGATTGTGCAGGCGTACGCCACCATCCACGGCAATGATGTCGCTCAGCTGATTGAGGTTTGCGCTGGCACGCTGGGGCATTTCCCTGCCTGGTTATCTCCATCATTCAACCGCGCTGCTGAGAAGCTGTTATCAACTAGCATGCTGGTGCTGCAGGCGTGCTGCGAGGAAGACCTGACGCCAATGATCGGCGAGTGGAAAGGGTGGCGACACTGCGTCGTCTACCGCCCGGGCCAGATGCCGAAGAACGACATCATCGTGCTGGCGCAGCACCTCATGCAGCACGGTGTCGTCGGCAAAGCTAAGGTCCGCCAGCTGCAGCGCCACGAAACAGGTGCGAGAACGAACGAATTTAAAGCCTTCGACTACATCAGCGCGGCACGCAGCCACTTTGAAATGAACCGAGCCGAAGCCTCTCAGTTAACGATGACCGAGTTCCAGATGCTGCTGGCGGCGAAATACCCGGACCAGAAAGGCTTCACTCGAGAAGAATACGACAGCATCGCCGACGAATACCTGGCTAAACAGGCCGCACGCAGGGCAAAAGCAAAGCAATAACCGGAGAATGACATGGCAGGTGAGAAGAACGCCGGTAGCATCGTTTATGAAATCAGCGCCGACGTTGAGCCGCTGCTGCAGGGCGGGAAACAGGCCATTGACGCTCTGGATAAACTGGATGCTGCTGCCCAGCAATCCGGCAAGGGAATGGATAACCTCGACCAGAGCGCGTCCCAAACCGGATCCGCATTTACTGAACTGGCCGGTTATGCCAACTCCATGGATAACCAGCTGCGCAAGCTGAATACCAACGTGAGCGGAATAGCTCGCGCAATGGAAGAGGCCCGCAGCGGTACCGGCGGCGCGAGCAGTGAATTCAGCCGCGCAGAATCCATCATCGAGGCGCTGGGTAACCAACTGGCTGTGCTGGACGAAGCACAGGAGAATGGTGCCCGTAGTGCCGCAGTCCTGGCTGCACAGCTGCGCGCAGGGTCGAAAGCGACAGACGAAGAAAAGCAGAAAATCGGCGAGCTGACCGGCCGTCTGTATGACATGAAGACTGGCGTTGAAAATGGCGCAAAGGGCACTGGCAACTGGAAAACCAGCATGCAACAGGCCGGATACCAGGTTCAGGACTTCATCGTACAGGTGCAGGGTGGACAGTCTGCGCTGGTGGCGTTCGCCCAGCAGGGCTCGCAACTAGCTGGCGCATTTGGTCCTGGCGGTGCCGTGGTTGGGGCCATAATAGCGCTTAGTTCAGTCCTGGCTGGCGTGCTTATTACTTCGCTGAATGGCGGAAAGAACGCCATGGACGCGCTGAAAGACGCAGCTGAAGCGATGGATAAGGTGATCACCATTTCCTCGCAAGGCGTGGCTGCGCTTTCCGATAAGTATGCTGCCCTGGCGCGCGTAAATGCCGACGTGGCTACTTTGCTGCGAAATCAGGCGCTGCTCGAGTATAACCAGGCGATCTCAAAGATTCCGAAGGCCATTAGTGACGCGTCTGATGCTTTCATCACGTTAGGCGATCGCGCACTGGCGGCGGTCGGAGGGGCGTCTCCAAGCATCAAGAAATTCAACGATGAGCTTTCTGCGCTTGGTGTTACCACCACAGACTGGAGCCAGGCCATTCAGCAGGCCAACAGCCAGGGACAATATGCTTCTGGCATTGTTAACTCTTTATCTTCAACGGTCAGCACGCTTTCATCACGCCTCGGTATCAGCAAGCAAGCAGCGTTTGATCTGGCAAGAGAGTTATCTGACCTGAGCAATAACCCGTCCCCGGAAGCACTTCAGGAACTGGCGAAAAAACTCCAGGAAATGAAATCATCATCCAAAGATGGGCAGTCAGCTATTGCTGAACTGGCAGGTAAGCTTGTCGATTTGGCGAGAGAGGCGGCCAACGCGAAGATTAACGTCGACAGCCTGAACAAGTCCACTGACAACCTCACGGCCGGGCAGAAGAACCTCATCAAGCAGTCTGAGCGAAACCTCGCCCTGTCGAAACTACAGGGCGAGGCCCGCGCGCGGCTGCAGGCGCAATACGCTGCCGAAGATGCCGGGTTTGCGAAGGATGATCCGCACGCCAAACAGATGGAAGATGATGCTGCTGCTACGTACAAAAATACGCAGGCGCAGAAGACGCTTCAGTCTGAGCAGAAGAAGGGAGCTTCCCAGGCTGATTCTATTGCCCAGAAGCTGGCGAACCTCAAACAGCAGTCAGAACTTGCCGCCGACTCAACGAACAAGCTGAGCCGCGAGCAGGCCATCCTGGCTGCGCAGCAGTCGCTTGGGAAAGGGGCCACCAAGGAACAGGTGGCTCTGGCAGGTAAGTACGCGGCTGCAAAATGGGATACGGCCAACGCCCTCAAGGCGCAGGCCGCTGCCGAGAAACTCCTTCCAGAAGCGCGCGAAAACGCCAGCTATAAGCAGGATGTTGAGGACCTGAATACGGCTCTGGCTGCGAAGAAAATCAGCCAAGAGCAGTATAACCAGACCTCAGAAAGACTGGCGGCAACGCACCAGGCTAACCTTGCGAAAATTCAGGCTCAACAGGCTGTAACTCCACAGCAGGAGGCTGTCGGCGGAGTTGATCCTGTTCAGCAGCTGGCTAACGAGAACGCCCAGAAACTCGCGCTTATTCAGTCATACGAGCAGCAGGGGCTGATTACTCACCAGAACGCACTTATGCTGCGCGCTACTGCTGACAGAGAGTACGAGCAGGCTCGCATTGCTGCACAGTGGGAGATCTTCCGTAACCAGAGTGCAGGCAATGAAGCGCTGGCGGCGTCCTTTGATGCACTTGCTGGGAACGCATCGAATGCTTTTACCGGACTTATAACTAAAAGCATGACGGCAGAGGAAGCCGCCAGATCGTTAGGCAGTACTGTTTTGAACAGCCTCGTAAACACGTTTGTGCAGATGGGCGTCGAGTGGGTTAAGTCAGCCATCATGGGCCAGGCTGCACAAACAGCTGCTATCGGCACGGTGACGGCAGTGCAGACGGCAGCAGTGGCTACGCAAACGGCAACCAGCACAGCAGCAGCGGCAACGACTGCTGCAGCATGGACACCGGCGGCGATCCTGTCATCCATTGCCTCAATGGGTACGGCTGCAGCAATTGGTCTCGGCGCGGTAGCGGGCGTTATTGGCGCGAACCTGCTCGGAAAGCGTAAGAACGGCGGTCCAGTATCGGCTGGCGGGATGTATCAGGTCGGCGAAGGTGGCATGCCGGAGATCTACCAGGCCAGTACCGGTAAGCAGTACATGATACCGGGCGACAATGGCAGGGTGATCAGCAACAAGGAGATGACTGCTGGCGGCGGAGGGGTAGTTATCAACATCCAGAACTACACGTCATCGTCCGTTGATGCACAGGCTGGCACTGATGCAAATGGTGGTTTGACTGTTGATGTCATTGTTGCAGACCTGAACAACGGCGGGCCAATCAGTAGCGCTATTACCAGCAATATGAACGTTAAACGCACGCCAAGAGGGCAGGGCTGATGCCAATTATCGACTATCCCGACTGGCTTCCGCTGGCGCAGAAGGCCAGCAAAAACATGACGCTTGATACCGGGTTCCAGACCGATCATCCAGCGGTAGGCCCGGCCATCTTCGAGAATCAGACTGATGACCTGAAAGTGACATGGTCGGTGACGTGGGTCTTCACGCTGGCTGAAGAGCGAGCTTTCCAGCAGTGGCTACGAAGTCCGAATTATCTGAACCGCGGGCTGAACTGGTTCCGGATGAATATCAATCTGGGCGGCAGTGGCCTGCAACTCCAGGAGCTTCACTTCACTCAGATGCCGGTGCAAACTAGTATCGATGGCGGAGTGGTGACCTGGACGGGGACCGTTATTGCGAACCACCTGTTTAACGCTGATGACGAGTTCGACGACATCATTGTTGAGCTTCCGCCGCCGTGGGCTTCATGGCTGGATATCGTGGTTACGGGTTACCCAGACAACAGAGACCCAGAGTCATTACCGAGGGTGCCGTAATGCCGAGCTTCAGGGAGTATAAGCAGCAGCGCCCGACACGCGGCCTGTACGACACCATCACGTTCTACCATCCATCCTTTGGCTATGTCCGCCTAGTCGATAAGCAGTTCTTCCAGAAGACGCTCGGCGGCCAGACGTACACGCCATCACGCTTTGAAATTGAAGAGAGCCAGCAGAGTGGTACGCCGGTGATCGACGCCACGGTTAAGTTAGGGCGGCTGTCGTCTGATATCAAAGCGCTAATGAAGCAGTGGAAAGGTGCATCACGGTTAACAGCCATCACGGCCACAAGGCAAATCTTCGACAGCGGTGATATGTCGGTACCGATAAAGTCTTGGGAGTTGTACGTCAAGACGGTAGATATAGACGCTGATGCCGCTTCTGTGACGCTTTCTGTCACTAACCCGCTGAACAACAACATAGGCCGACTTTATGATCCGCAGGAATACACCGGGCTGCAGTACCTCTGATTTCATCAGTAAGGTGATCGGCGTGCCGTGGTCTAACCGGGCCTGTTCGTTCGAGAAGGTAGATTGCTGGGGTCTGGTGGTACTGTATTACCGTCACGTTCTCGGCATTGAACTGCACCAGACACCGGACTACGAAGCCGGGGCTGACTTCTTCACCTGCTATCAGGGTGATGTCGTTTTCTGGCGCCAGGTCGATAATCCTGTCGAAGATGGGATATTCGTCGGGTACCGCGGTGCGCAACCGGCACACGTTGGACTGGTGCTTAACAGGCAGGCGTTGCACTCGCGCGGCGAGAACGGAAGCGTGCGCATGGACTCGTTGCTGGTCATTCAGCGGGCATTCACTAAAGTGGAGTTTTTCGAATATGGCGCTGGTTGAGATATCGAATTTTCCAGGAACGCCTAAGCTGCGTTGCAGGGTGCCAAACGGCACCCTTTTTTATGACTGGCTGGCGGCCAATGATGCCACCTTTCATCGCGATCTACTGATCTTCCGCAATGGCGTGAAGCTGGGCGATGATGATGAGCTGGCGTTTGAACTGAGCGAACTGGACACCATCCAGATATTCGACCAGCCAAAAGGTATTATCAACGATATTCTCAGCCCAATATTCAAAGTTGTTGGTGCTGTGTTTTCCTTCCTGGCTCCGAAGCCTGCAATTGCTAACAACGGTGGCAACACCGTCGACTCACCGAATAATAGCCTGACTGGGCAAACGAATACTGCGCGAGTATACAAGGCGAAACCTGACATTTACGGACAGGTCAGATCTTTCCCTGACTTGATTCAGGAGTCGATGTTTGAATATGTGCGCCAGAGTGAGAACGATGGTGGCCTGAAATATGTCACTGAGTGGATGTGTATTGGTATCGGTAAGTATAACTATGAGTCTGTTCGTTACTCAGAGTCGAGTCTTGGATCGATGGCCGGTGCTGAATACCAGTTTTATCAGCCTGGTGAAGTGATACCGACTATTAACGAGGGGTATTCATTCGACGATGTCGACGGGCAGGAGATGCCAGGTCCCAACGAAAGCGACAATTTCCCGGTAGAATCTGCGACGGCCAATACCGTAGTCAGCGGGGATTATGCAGGCGGCCAGATAGCGATGAAAATCGTCAAGCAGGCTGAATTCGACTACTTCATGGGGCTGGTGTTACCACACTCCGTAACATTCACTATTAACGTCACCTACAACACGACATCAGGAAGCGTTACTGAAGATGTGCTTTTTTCAGGCACGTTGATTTCTGCTGTGGAGAGTGATGATGGCGCCGTTATAGACCCTGTTCAGTGGTACACGTTCACCATGACAGACTTGCAGGGACCGCCTACCGTTCCCTCTACAGCCACAATTAACACGACGAAATTCATCCTCAACGATAATGAGGCACTTGTTGTGGGGCCTTTTTTCTCGCCAGTTGAGTCAACAGAGCTTTGGCTGCATACGCAATCATCACTGGGTGGGGGAAACTGGACTGACTGGGCGGTGACAATCTGGAAAATCGATGACGATTACAATCAGATCCCCGGGACACAACAGACATTCACCTATCATCAGGGAACGCCGCATAAGTCGACCAGCGAAGTGTTTTATCGGACCGATAAAATAATTCCAGCAGGAGGATTTGGTAAATACGCCATCAACTTCCAGCGTACAAACAACTCTAATGATGCGTCCATTCTTAAAGTTGAGGAAATTCACGCCGTCAACATCCGCAGCAATGTTGTTCATCCGACTGATACGCTGGTTCGCGTAAAGGTAAGGGCAACAGAGAATGCGTTAGGGAGTCGAGACCGAAAATACAATGCCCTGGTGACCCGGCACACAATCAGTTATGACCTGACTACACAGACCGTAGATTATACATTGCGTCCATCGCGTTCCTTTGCTGACGCTGTTGCACATACCTGGCTCGTAATGGGTGGGCAGCCAGAAAGCAGCATTGATCTGTACGGCCTGTACTCTATCGCAGAGAGCCTGTCAGATGAGCGACTGGGCTACTTCGACTACACGTTTGACGATGAGAATGACTCACTTGGCGACCGCGTGCAGGCGATATGTAATGCGGCTTCTGTCATGGCGTACTGGGATGATGGTGTGCTTACTTTTACCCGAGATCAGAAAGTAGATTACCCGGCAGCAGTGTTCAACCGGGCGAACATGAAGACTGACGAGTACAAAATGACGTATGAGGCCACGCTACCAGGAGGTTACGACGGCGTTCAGGTCTCCTACGTTCACCCGACTACGAACAACAAGACGTACATCAACTACCGCGTACTTAACGGCGCTATTGTCGAGGAAGAAGCGGAGAACCCGAACAAGCTGGAGATAGTTGGATTCCGTAATGAGTACCAGGCGCGGGAACGCGCGCTGCGAGAAACGAAACGCCTGATCTACTCCCGGGTGAAGATGAACGCCAAAGTGTTCGAAGACGGGATTATTCAGGTAGGCAGCGTCATCCAGATGCCAGACATCTACGACAGCAACCAGCAGCAGGGGTACATAACTGGCCGTTCCGGGAATAATTTTGATACCAGCGAGCCAATCACGTTTACCGGCTCGATGTAT
The DNA here is from genome assembly GCF_030334645.1 of Citrobacter sp. Cc139. Taxonomy (NCBI): domain Bacteria; kingdom Pseudomonadati; phylum Pseudomonadota; class Gammaproteobacteria; order Enterobacterales; family Enterobacteriaceae; genus Citrobacter; species Citrobacter sp. Cc139. The sequence continues at coordinate 4,821 of NZ_JAOWDM010000083.1, read as the reverse complement.
GTGCTGGTGACCGACAGCATGGGAAATCCCACGCTGCGCTATCCGGCGGCGGCGCGCGCCGACACGAAGTACGGATTCACCGCGGCAATACCAGACATTCAGCTCAACATATGGAACGGAGACACTGTGCAGCTCCCGTCGCGCTATCTCATAGCGACAGTGGAGGAGCTGGACAGTCAGCTATGGACGGTCAACAGCATCAAACCGAACACAGATAACACGGTATCTCTGACCGTCGCGGAATACAGCGACGCCATCTACCAATAAGAACCGTCCCAGACCACCAAAACCCGGCCACCGTGCCGGTTTTTTTATGGAATCAATATGGCTACCCAACCTACTAATATGCCAGTACCAAGCGAATCACCTCGTGACCTGAAATTCAACGCCGGGAAGATTGACGAGTTTGTAACTTCGATGGCAAGGCAATATATCGACAGATTTGGAAGCGCCCACTACACCATTGAAGGGATTCGATGGGTTGCTCAGCAGGCGATCGCAGCGTTTGGCTATATCACGCTGGACAGCTTTGAAGACGGAAACACACTGACATTGCCAAATCAGGTTCTTCGCCTTGAGGCAACAGGTGAATATTACCGATGGGATGGGGTATTCCCTAAGGATGTTCCTGCTGGATCAACTCCTCAAACTACTGGCGGTGTAGGTGTTGGGGCGTGGTTAAGTGTGGGTGATGCAACCGTCCGCCAATGGGTGGCAGAAAATTTTACTGAGTCCCCATTCAAGAAAACGGGAATGTTTAACAGCGGCGTCACAGTCTCATCTAAAAACGATGCAGTGCAGTACACAGATGGTCTATGGTACGTATGGACTGGCGCATTACCACATACCATATCATCAAGTGAAACTCCTGACGTAGAAACAACTAAATGGGCTTGCGTTGGGCTTCTAAACGGTTACCGAATCAATGAAGTTAAAAATTTCATTGAGGAACCTGGCATCACAAATGATTCACCAGCAATTAAACTTGCTATTTACTCGTTAGTGCGTATTGGCTACGGAGAGCTGATTGTTACAGCGAACTCAAAAATAAACATAATCACAGAGGTTGCAATACCATTTGCCATTGATGGAATACCTGTATCCATAGGAATAAGAGGTGAAGGTGTAATAAACTCCCTGGGGAATGTCCCAGAGATAAGGGTTGGACTTAACTCAAGGGGGATTGTGTTTGGTAATGTTTGCTATTCATTAGACCGCTTGGTGATATCACAATATGTAGGGTCAGAAAACACAGATGTGATAAGCAAAACATCCAATACCATTACACTCGCATCAAATCCATTTCAGGCTAATGGTGGAAATATAATTACATGGCCTTTGACTGACAACAACACCGCAGGTGTTCCGGTAAGTAACTTCTGTCAATTCAGTACTAACTCCGGGGCGTTCTTTGCTACAGGACTTGTTAATAACTCTGATGGGAGTTGTACATTAACCGGAGTTACTGGGTGCAATGGAACTCCTTCGTCAGAGATATCGAACGTCACAAAAGTTGTCAGATTTACATCAAGAGCGCATCAGTTACCAGATGACACCTACCCGCGCACAGCAGCATGCATCAGTTTAGATGTCATAGAAAACCCTACTATAAGCAACTTATGGGTTCTGCAAACATATCGAACTTTCTCATTCAAAGATGGAAATGGCGGCGGAGAAGGATCAGGTCTGGGGCATTATGGGCTGTGGAATGACATCATAGTCGATGGGACAAAAGAATTTGTAGGCGGCACTGATTTGAGTGGTGGAAGCATTCAAGGAATAGAAGGCGGACAGTTTGTTAATATCCATCTGTTTGGCACTAAGTATGGTTTTCGTGGACGAAGAATGAAGTCATGTATGTTCTCAAACTGTACGCACTATGCTTTTACAGGCGGTAAAATATTTGACATTCTGGAGTTTGATGGTTTTTCATGGGCAGGCGGTTCTATTGGTTGGAACTCAGGTTCTGGGTACATCAGCAATGTTATGGATTGTGTAAATGGTGATAACATTACATTCACCGGTGTTAAGTTTGGTAGGCACCACACTACAGAATCAGGACCAGCTTTTAAATGCTCATCTCGTTTTACTAATTTTTCATTTACCGGAAACAGCCATGAATCAGTGAGCGAAGGTGGATTCACTGATATTGGTTTCTTTGATGTAAATGAATTTTCTAGATCAAGTATTGGCGAAAACGCAATTGGGTTTAATGGTAATGGGCAACCAACACTAACGATGTCTACTTCTGCACCTGATATTGCAAGATTCGCAGGTACTAGATTTAATCAGCCTGTTCTCACAAATGCCCCTGCTGGCATTTATGATAACGAACATACTTCAGGTAAAGGAACATTCTATTCAACATCAGACTATCGTGACTCAGGTAAGATTTTAATAATACCGGATATTAACTCGGCTTCACCATGGCCTGATGATTCTAGGAATATAATAAAATTTGGCGGTTCTTTATCTCCTGGTAAAACTCTAATGCTTCCAGAGTTAACTATATTAAATGGAACGCTTCTTAGGAGCAAGGTTTTACTAGATCTTTCATCAGTAAATTTCAATGGTCAGACTATCGGTATTTATAATGGACCTACACTTATAACTACCTTGTCATCACAAGGAATATATGAGTTTCTTAGTGTAGGATCTACTTATTACAGGATAAAATAAAAAAGCGGGGCATTGACCCCGCTGCTAAATTATCTTCGAATCTTATTGATTATCTTTCTGCCTAGATTAACAAAAGGTTTTTCTATTGTATAGAATAGGATAGAAGATAAAGCAAACGCAATCATCAGCATTATATAAACATTTCCAAATCCACCATTTGGGGAATATATACTTGAAACGAAAAACAATGTTGTTATTGATTGTATTATTATTGGGTGGGTGAGGTATAGTGAATATGAAATATCACCTAGAAAGTTTAATGATTTAATTGGTTTTATTGGATGGTTTTTTTCATAAACTGTAAGAGACAATAGTAATAAAGCTGCAAACATACCGCTTGAATTTATTCCATGCCCACCATTTACACCAGTAATGTAATATAGAATAAACAATGACAAAGAAATCATTACCATTCCAGTTGATACTAACAGAAAAAATCTGTTGCGTGATCTCTTGTATATTTCATAAATTAATATTCCTACTGCAAACTCAATAAACATTGGTGAGGATAACAATCGGATAGCGCCGTCAACAAAATAAATACCTGTATGCGCTACTACAGCGTCGTATCCACTTAATGAAATGCTATTATTATAATAATAACCAATTGAAAAAGGTAGTACAACAAGAACAAATGAACAAATTAACCCGCGATATCTCCACGATGCAATCATCGACAATGAAAAAATAAAGTAAAATATAATCTCATACATTAAAGTCCATGCAGTGTACACTAGTGAATAGCCAAACCATGGCGCTTGCGAGTTCATATCCAACGGTATAAAAAACAATGATTTATAGAAGTTTAGGTCTATTGGCTTCGATAATAAATAGGTGCATAAAATAAGGCAAACTATATATACTGGATATAGTCTAAAGATTCTTTTAATAACAAACGATAAAGATGATTTATCTTTTTCTGTTGATAGCATGATAACAAATCCGCTAACCATAAAAAATAAATCTACACCAATGTATCCATTGCTAAAAAGAAGATCTCCAAGTCCTTTTTGTGCATATGATGCATTTAACTCACCACGATAATGGTAAAGAACAACCAGTATCGCCGCTATCCCTCTTAAATACTGTAATGACAATATCATATTTTAATCTTATTAACTCTCAGTTTGTTAAAATGTAATTGATATGGATATTCTATAAATAGTTAAACTATATTCAATTAAGTTCACTGTAGTTTAATTTGATCTTATCCACTCTAAGCCTCCGTGAACTTCCGCCGATTGTCCTGTAGATAAAATTAAAGGTACACCATTTATTAAATTGAAGTAACTTTTATATCCAACAAAGAAAGCAGAAGGATACTTATCACTCACATTTAATCTTTTCCCTAATCCGTATTTTGTGTCTAACCATACCAAAACTTCATCATTATGCTTGTTCTTTGCCGTCATGCGGTAAACATTTGGATATTTACCCTTAGGTCCACTATCATTTGGTCCGCTGGAGGTATCTTTCCATTCTGGAGAGTCGCCTGATTCATAACGAATTGAACTGTTGGCATACAGTTGGGAAAGTGCTGTTTGTAGTCCGTAGTAAGTGTGTATCCTCACCTTTTCAAGAGGAGTCATTTTGATATGCACATCTGCACGTCCTTCATTGAAGGTCATTTTTACTTTCTGTTGAATAATCTCCCTACCGGAGCCATCTTTCTTTTTGGTGTTAAATCCCTGGATGTTAGATGTGGTTTCAATCACTAAATCATTTGTATATCCCTTAAAGGTATCTTTGACCATCTTCCCGTCAACCCATACCTGAAGAGAAACATGCCTGGCTGTAGGTGATCCGCTCTGGTCCCGGTTAAATCCATGCCAGCCACCTGTGAACGCAGCTATTGGGTCATCACCATCTTCATTATTTTCTGCGCTGACCATAATTGGTCCAATGATGTCAGTGTCGAATGTTTGAACCGCAGTTAACCCATCCAGTATGCCGCTTGGAAAAGTTGCATCCTTCCCAGAATCAATCCTGTAAAGCCTTGAAAATGAGAAAAGTTTATTGAGGCCAACTCTCTCAAGCTCAATTACCCTATCTTCTTCAGGTGAATATTTATACTGAATTTTAATATCTGCGTTCTGGACATCAACACTCACAAACTGCTTCTGTTTCCCACCCTCAGCAAAT